>JAGQOG010000420.1 GCA_020427695.1 Phycisphaerales bacterium | reverse complement strand
TTCGTCCCTTCGTCCCTTCGTCCCTTTTCCTACTCAGGCGTACTGTCGCGCTGGATGCGGATCCGCTCGATCGGCACCAGCGCTCCCTGGTCCATGCCGGGGCACGGCGTGCGGCGCTTGGCCGCCTCCCAGGCGCGGCGGGAGGCGAGGTTCTCCGCCCAGAACGGCCACGTTCGACACTGGGTGGGCCGGGCGCGGTAGACGCCGCAGACGACCTTGCCGGGCACGCTCGCTCGATCCAGGAGGATGCAGTCGCGTCGGCCGTCCTCGAGCTCGCGCTCGCGCAGCGACCAGCGGTTGTCCACGGTGCGGGCGAAATCGCGATAGAAGTCCGACTCCGCAACGCCGAGCTCGGCGGCCATCGCCCGGCCCTCCTCGCGGGAGAACCACACCACGCCCTCCGGGCCGGTGCAGCAGTTCCCGCACATCGTGCACTCGAAGCGCAGGCCGTCGCGGTACCACTCCTGGCCGCTTGCGCCGGAACCGCTTCCCTTCCGACCCTCCGCGCTGGCAGGGCGCTCAGCCATTCACCGCTCCCTGGTCGCGCCGTTCCGCCGGGGGGTCGCCCCAGATGTCGAACTGGACCAGGTGCACCTTGGGCTCTCGACCCGGTCGCGGGGGCAGTGCCGCCAGCTCGTCGGGACGCTCGTCGTAGGCGACGCGGTCGATCGAGTAGACGCTGGTGAAGCTCCACTCCGGGTGCGCGTCCATCACCTCGTCGATGAGATCCTCCATGTCTGCCATGGAACCCGCATCGGCCCACACGGAGAGGTACGCCCCCCGGTCGAGATTCCCGTCCGCGCTGTCCGCGACCACGACCGCGTGCCACAGCGTCATGCCGAGGTTCCGGCCGGCCTCGTCCACGTTCGTCTGCGGATCGACGTTCAGCTCCAAGCGCCACAGCTCGCGGAGTTGGAGCAGCAGCTCGTCGATGTCGGGCGACTGCTCGTCCACGATTTCGAGCACTTCCCGCACGCGCGTGGCCGGCTCGCGCTCGCTGTCGCCCCAGGTCTCGGGAACCTCCTCGAGGCCGTGGCGATGGAAGATCTCCTCGATCGTGTCCCGCAGGTGAAGCGGAACGTGCACCGAGAGCCCCTTCCAGGAGTCCACGAACACCTCGATGAACGGCTCCTCGGCATTCGCGCCGACGCCGATCGAGGCGTCCTCGATGAGGATGTCCTCGAACCGGTTCCACACGTCGAGGAACTCCCGGCGGGCGATCGGCTCCTCGCCGAGATAGACGTCCACGCTCCGATACGCGTCCCGCGAGCCGATCTCGATGATCGGGTAGATCTCCCGGGGGAGCAGGGCGAACGTCTCGCGCAAGAGCGGGCGAAGGCGCTCGATCGATACCACCGCGTGGAACGCGTAGGTGTCCGGATCGTCCTCCTCGCCCGGCGTGTACGCGATGGTGTAGCCCTGCGCCGGCGGCTCCAACTCGACGGCCTCGATGCCCAGCGGGAGCGAGAAGCCGCGGACGACGGAGCGTTGGAGATCGGTGCGAAGTCGGAAGTCCCTCATGAGCCGCAGTATCGTAGCAAGCGCCGCGCCGAACCGAGCGGCGGGCCGTGCGCCGTCCGGAGCGTCCAAGTATCATCGATCCGACCCCGGCCCGGGGCACCGTTCGGAGACGTCATGAGCAACCAACGCGCGCAGTGGGGAAGCAGGCTGGGGTTCGTGCTGGCGGCGGCCGGCTCGGCGGTCGGCCTGGGCAACATCTGGAAGTTCCCGTACATCACGGGCGAGAACGGCGGCGGCCTCTTTGTCCTGATCTATCTTCTCTGCATTGCCCTGGTCGGCATCCCGATCATGGTGTCCGAGATCCTCATCGGACGCGCGAGCCAGCGCCAACCGGTCGCCGCATTCCACGTGCTCCAAGGGAGGCGATCCGCCTGGGCGGGCGTGGGCTGGCTCGGCGTCATCGCCGGATTCGTCATTCTCAGCTACTACGTCGTCGTCGCCGGCTGGGCGATGGACTACACCCTGAAGAGCGTGATCAACTTCACGCGCCCGATGCACGAGAAGGCCGAGGCCGACGCGACCTCGTTCATCGCCACGGCTCCGCCGGAGTCGATCATGAGCCTCCTGGTCGAGCGCAAGGCGGCGCACGACGCGCGCACCCGACTGGACGACATCCGCCGCGAAGTGGCGCCCTCCGTGTGGAAGAACCACGCCCGCTTCGACGCCGCCGTCTCGAAGGCCCCGGATCAGGCGGAGGCGCGGCGCCGACTGCTTCTGGATCCCGCGCTGGCCGCCGACATCAAGGCGGCGGAGTCGCGGCTGGCCCGCTTGGAGCAGGCCGAGGCCGAGGCCAAGGCCGAGGCGAGCACGTACTACGCGGCGATGCCGGCCACGGCGCTCCTCGAGGAGGCCAAGGCCGCGAAGCGCCGCGAACTCATGGCCGCGGGCGTCAACGACGCGTTCGGGGCCACGGCCACGGACGGCTGGACCTCCACGTTCTGGTCGGCGCTCTTCATGATGGCGACGATCGTCATCGTCGCGGCCGGCATCTCGAGCGGAATCGAACGGGCCTGCCGGGTGATGATGCCCCTCCTGCTCCTGATCCTCCTGGGCATGGTCGGGTACGGCGTCTTCCAGCCCGGCTTCCCGGAGGCGTTCCGCTTCGTGTTCCATCCCGACCCCGGACGCCTCAAGCCCAGCGGCGTGCTGGAGGCCCTGGGCCACGCGTTCTTCACGCTGTCGCTGGGCATGGGCGCGATGATCACCTACGGCTCGTACCAGCGCTCGCGCGAGGGCGGCATCCTCGGCCAGGCGATGTGGATCGCAGTGCTGGACACCGCGGTGGCGCTGCTGGCGTGCGGGATGATGTTTCCGATCATCTTCTCCTACGGCCAGGAGCCGTCGGCGGGACCGGGCCTCGTCTTCAAGAGCATGCCGCTCGCCTTCGCCGAGATCGGCGCCGGCGGAATGCTGCTGGCGATCATGTTCTTCGGACTGCTGGTCTTTGCCGCACTGACCTCGTCGATCTCGCTCCTCGAGGTCGTGGCCAGCTACTTCATGGACGAGCACGGGTGGAGCCGCGCCCGGGCCGCGTGGGGACTGGGCCTGGTCATCTTCCTCTTCAGCCTGCCCTCGGCGTTCGCCTACGACTCGAGCTTCGCCATGAGCGGATGGTCGAAGTCGTACGGCCTCGACTTCTTCGACTCGATGGACTACCTCGCCAGCAACTGGATGCTCCCGCTGGGTGGCCTGTTCATCGCCCTCTACGCCGGATGGGTCATGCCGAAGCGGCTCCGCAACGCCGAACTCGAGGACATGGCGCCGGTGTTCGTGCTCCTCTGGCTGCTGCTGATCCGCTTCGTGGCGCCGGTGCTGGTGGTCGTGGTCCTGCTCCAGAAGGTCGGGATCATCGATGCCGACGAGCTGTTCTTCAAGCTGACCGGGTAGCGCGCACGCTCGATTCCCGGTATGTTGCCCCCAATCCGCGGGCGGTCCCGGATGCCGCCGGCCTTGGGAGGAGCGCCGCATGCGATTGCTCGACTGGCTGATCGGGGCCTATCAGGACCACGTCCCGCACTTCACGGACAACTTCCTGTGGGGCATGCACACCTTCGTGGTTCTCCTGGGCGTCGGGGTGCTCTTCTCGGTCTGGAGCAAGTTCATCCAGTTTCGGGCGATCACGCACGGCGTGAAGGTCGTGCGCGGCGTCTACGACGACAAGCGGGATCCCGGCGCGATCAACCACTTCCAGGCGCTCTCCGCCGCGCTCTCCGCGACGGTTGGCCTCGGCAACATCGGCGGGGTGGCCCTCGCCATCGGCATCGGCGGTCCCGGCGCGCTGTTCTGGATGTGGGTCGTGGGCTTTCTCGGCATGGCCATCAAGTGCGTCGAGGTGACGCTGGCCATGATGTACCGCGACACCAGCGATCCCGACAATCCGCACGGCGGCGCCATGTGGGTGATCAAGCGCGGCTTCGGCGACAAGGTCGGCGGCTGGGCCAAGCCCTTCGCCTGGGCGGTGGGCGCGATCTTCTGCGTCACGCTGCTGATCTCCACCATGACCGGCGGAAACATGTTCCAGGTCTGGAACGTGGCCAAGATCACCAACGAGTACTTCGGCGTCCCCCAGATCGTGACCGGGATCGTTCTCGCCAGCCTTACCGGCATGGTGATCATCGGCGGCATCAAGCGCATCGGCTCGGTCGCCGGGCGGCTGGTCCCCTTCATGTGCGGTCTCTACATCCTGGCCAGCCTCGTGGTGCTCCTCCTCGACGCGCCGCGCATTCCAGAGATGCTGTGGCTCATCGTCCACGACGCCTTCAGTCCGAACGAGGCCGGCGGCGCCTTCATCGGCGCCACCGCGTGGTTCGGACTGACCACGGGGCTGCGGCGGGCGCTGTTCTCCAACGAGGCTGGCCAGGGCTCCTCCCCCATCGCCCACTCGGCGGCCAAGACCGACGAGCCGGTGCGCGAGGGCGTGGTGGCAGGTCTCGAGCCGTTCGTCGACACCTGCCTGGTGTGCACGCTGACCGCCCTCGTGATCCTGATCACCGGCACTTGGAATCGCGAGGCGGTGGGAGCGTTCAAGGGGGACATCCAACTCGTGCAGTACGAGAAGACGACCACCGTGGACGGCGTGGAGACCACCGTTCCCGCCACCCGGGTGGAATCGGCAACGGACCTCTCGGTCCTCCCCGCGCTCAAGGGGCCCGACCATTGGCTGGCCGGCAACGCGTTCTTCCTCGTCGGCGAAACGGCGGACCGCAGCGGCGACACCGGCGAGCGCCTGGTGAAGGTCACGGGGGACATCCTGGAGGCGGAGAGCGACGGCGACGGCTACCGCGCCGGCGACCTGATCGTCCGGTGGCGCGACCTCGACCAGCCGGTGACACGGTTGCGCGACACCGGCGTGCACCGCGACCTCGTCGGGGCCACGCTCACCGGACACGCCTTCGACCGCGCCGTGCCCGGCCTGGGCAAGTACCTGGTGACGCTCACGTGCTGGCTGTTCGCCCTCTCGACCATGATCTCCTGGAGCTACTACGGAGAGCAGGGCATCGTCTTCCTCCTCGGCCAGCGGGCGGTGATCCTCTACAAGTTCGTGTTCTGCGTGCTGGCCGTGGTGGCCAGCATGCCGACCTTCATCAAGACGGACACCCAACTCGGCCTGCTGGCGGATCTCGGCACCGGCGTCATGCTCTTCGCCAACGTGCCGATCATCGTGCTGATGGCGCCTCGCGCCATGGCCGCGTTCCGCGACTACTTCGGACGGCTTGCCCGCGGCGAGATGGACGCACCGCACAAGGCGCCGAACCTCGCCGACGTGGTCGAGGGGAAGGACGTCGAGTAGCAGCCGGGCGCCGGAAGACCTCGCCGCCCGGAATCGGAAGGGCCTCGCGCGGATGCCTGATCTTTCGCCCGCCGATCTTGCCGACGCCCTGGCGGCCGGAATCGACGCCGAGGAGCAACGCCTGCGCCTGGAGCAGGCCGTGCACGGACTCGACGCGCTGAACGAGGTGGCGCTTCACGCCCATCTCCGCACGGCACTCGAGGCCGCAGGGTACGGCGTGCATGCGGAGCAGCGGTATCCGCGCGACCGCACGATCCGTCGGCGCAGCGAGGGCGATCGATGCGACCTGGTCGTCACCGCCGATCGAGCCTCGCTTCGGCAGCCCGATCGGGAGCCCACGCTCTTCGATCCCTCCGACGCGGTCGATCTCGAGGCGGCGTATTGGCTCGAGGTCAAGACCGCGAACCAGTTCCTGCCCGAAGGGCCGAACGCGCGCTACGCGGCGGAGTTCGTCCGTCCGCCGCGTGGGGATGTCCTCAAGCTGGCCCGCGACCCGCGCATCCGGCAGGCGGGGCTGCTGCTCGTGGTCTTCGCCGCCGACCAAGCCGTCGCCGAGCGGGACCTTCGGTGGTGGGAGGAGCAGGCCCTGCGGCGGGGCCTGCCGATCGGAGCGGCGTACCGGCGCAGCATTCGCCTCCTGGACCGGATCGGAAACCGGGCGTGCGTGCTCGCGCTCCATCCCGTCGCCCGCGCGGCGGCGGAGTCACCGGACTGATCGCCTCTTCTCGGTCGACGTGCCCGGGCTCGCCGATGTCGCCGTCGCCGGGGCGTGCGGCAGGAACTTCAGGATCGACTCCGCCGCCTCGTTGGCGGGATCGTGTCCGCGGAACCGCGCGACGGCCCGCGACAGCTCCTCGCGCTGGAGCGCCAGGCGGCGGGAGTCGCGGAGGAGTTCGGTGGCCGCATGGAGGATCGGACCCGGTCCCCCCACGTGCGGGACGAACTCGGGCACGATCTCGCGACCCGCGATGATGTTCGGCAGGAGCCGGTACGGCGTGCGCAGGATGACCTTCGCCCCCAGCCACGAGACGATCCCCGTTCGGTAGACGCCGATCATCGGCCGGCACTGCTTGGCCACGTCGAGCGTGACGGTGCCGGAGACGGCCAGCGCGAGATCGCACCAGCGCACCGCCGCATCGATGCCGCCGACGGTCATGTGGAGACCCGTCGGGAACACCGGGACGCGGCGCCGCACGAGTCGCGCGATCTCGTCGTTCGCCGCCACGATGAGTCCGCCCATCCCCGTGTGGCGACCTTGCAGCTCGGTGAAGGCCGTCGCCAGGAGACGGATGTTCCGGCGGACTTCCTGGGTGCGGGAGCCGGGGAAGATCGCGATCTTCGGCGAGCCGCCCGGCAGCGAGGCGGCCCGCTCGCGCACCTGCGCCTCGTCGAGCTCCCGATTGAGGACGGGGTGTCCGATGAACCGCGCCTGGATCTGGCGTTCGCGGAACCACCGCTCCTCGAACGGAAGCAGGCAGAGCACCTCGCTGGTGCAGCGACGCAGCTTGCCGACCCGCCACGCGCCCCAGGCCCAGAGCTGTGGCGCCACCAGGTGCACGACCCGGGCCCCGGCCTTGGCCATCGACTTCGCGATGGGGAAGTTTGCCGCCGGCGAATCCACGGGAACGTGCACCAGCACGCGGTACGTCCGCGACCATCGACGGATGCGGGCGATCTGCGACCGCACCGCGAGGGCCCGCGAGACGGCACCCAAGCCCATCGCTCCGTCGTCGGCGCTGCGCTCGACGATCGTCGCCCCCGCTTCCTCCATGCGCTGACCGCCCCACGCGTAGATGCGCAACTCGGGCCGCTGCCGCTTGAGCGCTGCGATGACCGGTGCCGCATGCGCATCGCCACTCGGCTCGAACGCCGTGAAGAGCACTGCCGGCGCGGCGGCCGCGGTGGTGTTGGGGCCGTCCTCGACCTTGGCGGGAGCGTTGGAAGGTGGCATGCGGGGCGTCCCGAGCGGGCGCCAGAGAGCGCCTCGGCGCACAGGATACTCAGTCGTTGAACTGATAGTGCCGCCGCACCGACGCGACAAACCCGTCGACCGGCACGCCGAAGTCCCGTTCGAGCGCCTCGCGCCACGGTCGATTCGCCTTGACCGACCGGACCCACGCGCGGAACCTGTCGAGCCGATCCGCCAGCATCAGCTCGACGGCCAGCCGCCCGATGGCCGCTCCCGGGATCTCCTGCTGGGTCCAGGGGGGCGATCCGTAGCCGAGGTCGAAGAACGGGAGGATGTCGCCGCCGTTTCGCATGTACGCCTGCACCGTCTTCCGGCGCTGGGCGAGTTCCGGCGGCTCTGGCGAACTTTCCCCCGCCAGCCACTCCGCGAGTCCCTCGTTCGCCCAGGCGGGAAGCCGGATCGGGCTGATGGTGCGGTGCAGGAGTCCGTGAGCCAACGCGCGGGTGGCGGCAAGCATCATGCGCTGCGTTTCCACGTCCTTCCGCACCACGATGAAGACCTTCGGGCCGACGCAGTGGCACATGGCGACCTCGTCGGTCGCCGGCGCCTGTCCGAACGCGAGCTCCTGGATGAGTCGATAGTGCTCCCGATCCTCGGCCACGATCACCACCATCAGGCCCCAGAACGGCTCCGAGTCCGAGTCCGATCCCAAGGCATCGGCCAGCCGTCGCAGCCTCCGCTCCAACGTCGTCGCGAGCCTGGCGGCCTCCATCGGCTCGAGGAACCCTCGGACGAGGAGCGGGTCGGCACGGATCTGCACCACGCCCTCGGCATCGGGCACGACGGCAAGGGCGTCCTCGAGCATGGTCTCGACGGCGCTGGTGCGCTCCTCGGCGGAAAGCGCCGGCCACGGCGCTGTCGGCCACGGACGGGACTCCGGCGAATCCGTACGGAGCTGGGTCGCCTCTTCGGCGCGACGCTGCACCTCGACCTTCTCGTGCCGCGCTCTCGCCGCCTCGACCGCGTCGGATGCGCCCGGATCGATGCGCATCGCTTCTCGAAACGCCCGCTCCGCCAGCGGCCCGCCATCGGGAAGTCGGAGCATCGCCTCGCCCGCGGCGATCCAATCGGCAACGCCGTCGTCGAGCTTGCCCCGCTGGACAAGCGACCGCAGCACCGCCCATGCGTCGAGCGCGCGCATGTCGGCCCAGGCACGATCCCCGAACTCGCCTTCGACCCCGACCACGTTCCATGCGGTCGCCTTGCCCACGACGACCTGACCGTCCGTCATTCGAAGGCGGACACCGACGGGCTTGGCGAGCGAACGGAGGCCGCCGCCCTCCAAGGCGAGAAAAACCGCCAGAATGGCAGCCTGGATCACGTGCACGACCGGAGGATACGCAGGAACGGGATCGGAGGACGCGTCGAGCCGCCGATTCGGTGATTCGGGGCACCCAAATCGCCGATCATGCCCGAAGCCGCACTGGCACGGCACTTGCCCCCCTCTTCATCGAACGCGCCGAGCGTTTGCAGGTTGGCGGAAAACGCCCCTACGATCAACACGCCGTTGTCCGCTTCGGCGTCGACCACCCATCCCCGACGAGACGGGAGCCCCCCATGTTCGAGCGACTGACAGACCGAGCCCGCAAGGTCATGGCCCTGGCCAATCAGGAGGCCCAGCGGTTCAACCACGAGTACATCGGCACCGAGCACATCCTCCTCGGCCTGGTGAAGGAGGGTTCCGGCGTCGGCGCGAACGTGCTGAAGAACCTGGGCATCGACCTGCGCAAGGTGCGTCTCGAAGTCGAGAAGCTCGTCAAGAGCGGTCCCGAGATGGTGATGATGGGCAAGCTCCCGCAGACGCCGCGGGCCAAGAAGGTCATCGAATACGCCATCGAGGAGGCCCGGAACCTCAACCACAATTACGTGGGAACGGAACACCTCCTCCTGGGTCTGTTGCGCGAACACGACGGTGTGGCGGCCCAGGTGCTGTTGAACCTCGGGCTGAAGCTCGAGGAGGTGCGCGAGGAGGTGCTGAACCTGCTCGGGGCCGGAGTCGAGACCGAAGAGACCTCCACCCCGACCGGCAACGAGCCTTCCGAGGCGGGTCCCGGCGGCATGGAGCAGGGTCCCGGCACCGCGACCCGACGCACCAAGAGCAAGACGCCCGCGCTCGACAGCTTCGGCCGCGATCTCACCGAACTGGCCCGGGCCGGCGAGCTCGATCCGGTCATCGGCCGCAAGGACGAGATCGAGCGCCTGATCCAGGTGCTGTGCCGTCGCACGAAGAACAACCCGGTGCTGCTCGGCGAAGCGGGCGTCGGCAAGACCGCCATCGTCGAGGGCCTGGCCCAGAAGATCATCAGCCAGGACGTGCCCGACATCCTGCACGACCGACGGCTCGTGGTGCTCGACCTCGCCATGATGGTGGCGGGCACGAAGTACCGTGGCCAGTTCGAGGAGCGGATCAAGGCGGTCATGAACGAGGTCCGCCGCGCGAAGAACATCATCCTCTTCATCGACGAGCTCCACACGCTCGTCGGCGCCGGCGGCGCCGAAGGCGCCATCGACGCGTCGAACGTGCTGAAGCCGGCCCTGTCGCGCGGCGAGATCCAGTGCATCGGTGCCACCACCTACGACGAGTACCGCAAGTACATCGAGAAGGACGCGGCCCTGGAACGCCGCTTCCAGTCGATCCCCGTCGAGCCGCCGAACGCCGAACAGACGTTCGAGATCCTCAAGGGACTGCGCGAGCGCTATGCGACGCACCACCGTGTGAAGATCACGGACGCGGCGCTGCAGGCGGCCGTCGAGCTGTCCGGCCGCTACATTCCCGGCCGCGTCCAGCCCGACAAGAGCATCGACGTCATCGACGAGGCGGGCGCCCGCCTGCGGCTCAAGAGCATGACCAAGCCGCCGGATCTGGCGGACATCGAGGAGCAGATCGAGCGCCTCTCGATCGAGAAGGACGAGGCGGTCAAGAATGCCGACTACGAGCGGGCCGCGGAGCTGCGCGACCGCGCCGAGAAGCTGCGCAAGGAGAAGGAGCGCCTGCAGCAGGAGTGGCGCGAGCGCATGAACGAGGTGGACGGCGTGGTCGACGAGGACGTCATCGCCGAGGTCGTGTCCAAGATGAGCGGCGTGCCGCTGACCCGGCTCGAGAAGGAGGAGTCGGAACGGCTGCTCCAACTCGAGAACGAGCTGCACAAGAGCGTGGTGAGCCAGGACGAGGCGGTGAAGGCCGTCGCCCGCGCCATCCGCAAGGCCCGCTCCGGCCTCAAGGACCCGAAGCGGCCGATGGGCTCGTTCATCTTCGTCGGACCGTCGGGAGTCGGCAAGACGCTGCTGGCGAAGGCGCTGGCCGAGTTCATGTTCGGCGACCCGGATGCGCTCGTGTACCTCGACATGAGCGAGTACATGGAGAAGCACAACGTGAGCCGGCTGATCGGCGCGCCCCCGGGCTACGTCGGCTACGAGGAGGGCGGCCAGCTCACCGAGCGGATCCGCCGGCGTCCCTACTCCGTCGTCCTGCTCGACGAGGTCGAGAAGGCGCACCCCGACGTCTTCAACATGCTTCTCCAGATCATGGAGGAGGGGCGGTTGACGGACAGCTTCGGACGCCACGTCGACTTCAAGAAGATGATCCTCATCATGACGAGCAACATCGGCGCCGACCTGATCAAGGGCGGAGCGTCGTTCGGCTTCAGCAAGCGCGACGAGGTCCAGGACTACGACAAGATGAAGAAGGCGCTGATGGGCGAGGTCGAGAAGTTCTTCCGACCGGAGTTCGTGAACCGCCTCGACGAGATCATCGTCTTCAAGCCGCTGGCCCGCGAAGACCTCAACCAGATCATCGAGATCGAGCTCTCGAAGGTCCGCAAGCGCCTGGTGGAGAAAGGCATGTCCCTCGAGCTCGACCAGGTGGCGAAGGACTTCCTGATCGACAAGGGCTACAACCCCGACTTCGGCGCCCGTCCACTGCGCCGGGCCATCGGGCAGTATGTCGAGGATCCGCTGGCGGAGTCGCTGCTCAGCGGCGAATTCACCTCCGGCGACCGGATCGCCGTCACGCGACGTCCCGAGGAGGAGCATCTCCGGTTCGAGGCCACTCGGGCCGAACAGGGCGGCGACGAGGGCGGCGACGGCGGGGACGGCGGCGATGGCGGTGACGAGCCCGGTCCGAAGCCGGGCGGCCGCAAGAGCGTCAAGACCGCCTAGCGGCATCGGGTCCATCCAACGGCGCAAACAATCGGCCCCGTCCGGCAGCCGCCGGACGGGGCCGTGTCGTTTGTCCGAAGGCCGCGCGTCAGCGCGACGTCTTCAGCAGGTCGCGGATCTCGGTGAGCAGGACGACGTCGGCGGGCGGAGGCGGAGGCGGAGCCGCGGCCTTCTCCCGCTCTGCGAACGACCTCGCCTTGTTCACCGCCTTCACCAGGACGAAGACCGCGAATGCCACGATCACGAAGCTGATCAGCGCGTTGAGGAAGAGGCCGTAGTTCAAGGTCACTTCGGGCGGCCCCGCCTTGATGATCAGCTTCTTGTCGGAGAAGTCGAGCCCGCCGCTGATGGCGCCGAGCGGCGGCATCAGGACGTCCTTGACGAGCGAGTTGACGACGGACGTGAACGCGGCACCGATGATGATGCCGACGGCCATGTCCACCATGTTGCCACGGATGGCGAAGTCGCGGAATTCCTTGATGATGCCCATGGGTTCTCTCCTGCGGAATGCAACCAGCGGCCCCGTCGGCCATTCGGCGCCCCAAGCGCCGTCCCGGCATCGTCGTGCCGCGAACACGGCCGCAGCGGTCCTCCCGTGCGGGCTTCCGGGGTTGCATCCGAACCTGCACAGGGTACACTCCGCAGCCCAAGTCGTGTCGAGGAACAAGATTATGACCATGCGCACCAATCCCCGGCGACCGCACCGATTGTTCGCCGTCGCGATCTCGCTCGCGATCGGTGCGAGCGCACTCGCCGATCGCGTCACGCTCCCCACCGGCGAGACCCTCGAAGTCGAGATCCTCGAGGCAACGCCAACCGGCTTCAAGGCGAAGCATGCGATCCTCGGCGAGATCGACATTCCTCGCGACGGCGTCACCATCGTGAATGCCGCGAATCAGCCGATCGAGCCGCCGCCCCCGCCCCCGCCGCCGTCTCCCTGGAAGTTCTCCTTCGCGGTCGGCGGCGGACTGAGCGAGGGCAACACGCAGAACGCCAACGTCTCTGCGCTCTTCGACGCGACGTACGAGGCCGGCAGCACGCGGTTCAAGTACGACGCGGGCTACTGGTACTCCTCCGCGGACGGCAGCGACACCGAGAACCGGTTCAGCACCGGCGCTCTTGCCGAGTTCGACATCGACGAGACCAAGTGGTTCTGGGGCGCCAGCCTCCGCTTCGACTACGACACGTTCCAGTCGTGGGAGTACCGGCTCACCGGCCATGTCTTCGCCGGGTATCGCATTCTCGAGGAGGATCCGTTCACCTTGAACGCCCGTGCCGGTCTCGGCTTCCTCAAGGAGTTCAAGTCCAACAACGACAACTGGGAATTGGAAGGTCTGCTCGGCCTCGACGGCAAGTGGACCCTCACCGAATCCAGCGCCATCGTTTGGAACACGACCTACTTCCCGACGCTCACGGACCTCCCCCAGTTCCGGTGGGTCTCCAACATCGGCTGGACCACGGCCCTGAACGCGAAGAAGAACCTCAACCTGCTCATCGCGTTCAACCACGAATACCAGTCGGACGTCGCCTCCGACCGCAAGCACAACGACTTCCGCCTGACGTTCAACATCCAGGCGACGTGGTAGGCCCATCCCGCTCCCGGTGAACGATCCGAACGCCGCCCCGCGGCGGGCCGCGGGGGCGTTTCGCTCCGGGCACGCCGACGCACGGCCCGGCTACACTCTGACCTCGGTTGCCCCGGTAGCTCAGGTGGACAGAGCATCCGCCTTCTAAGCGGAGGGTCGCTGGTTCGAGTCCAGCCCGGGGCGTTGCGGGCGAGGCAGAGGGCAACGCCGGCGCGGTGTTTCCGCCGCAGGCGCGCGATTCCGCCGCACACGGAGTGTTCGCCTCGATTCGACGATTCGTCCTTCCCGCGCCGTATCCTCGCGTCGCCGGGGCCTGGAACAGGCAATCGCACCGCGCGGGACGGGGGACGCCGCCCTGCGGATGACAGCGGACGCCGGAGGGTCCGTTGCACGATCGGTGCGGCAGCGCCTGTTCGGGGTGGGCACGCGGGGCCGGACGGACCGGTCCCGCGGGTCCGCCTCCAACACGATGCAGCCGTTGTCGCGCGGCCGGGCCCGCAACGCGGCGCGGCTGTTCTGGGGGTTCGACATGCCTCTCACTCGCATGGGCGTCGCCGCGGGCGATCGCCGGTTCGCCCGTCTCCTGTCCGGTGCCGTGACCGCCATCGCCATCGCGGCGGCAACGGACGCAAGCTGGGCCGGCGACACGATCCGACTCAACGAGATCCGGGTCGATCAGCCCGGCAGCGACCTGGACGAATACTTCGAGATCGCCGGTCCGTCGATGGCCAGCCTCGACGGCCTCACCTTCCTCGTGATCGGCGACGGGGCGGCCGGCAGCGGGGTGATCGAGGAGGTCGTCTCCCTCGACGGCTACAGCCTCGACTTCAACGGGATCCTCCTCTTCTGCGAATCCACGTTCACGCTCGCCCCGGGCGGCGTCGTGACGGGGCTCAACTTCGAGAACAGCGACAACCTGTCGCACCTGCTGGTCAGCGGATTCGTCGGTGCCCTCAACGACGACCTCGATCTCGACGACGACGGCATGCTCGACGTTGCGCCGTGGACGGCCATTCTCGATGCCGTCGCGACGGTCGAGAACACCGACACGCCCCCCACGGGAACGGAGTGGTGGTACGGCGAGCCCGTCGGACCGGCGGCGCCGGGGGTTCCGCCGTCTCACATCCTCCGCTGCAGCGACACGGGAGGTTGGGTGATCGGGGCCGAGGACCCCGCCGCGGGGCTCGACACGCCCAACGCACCGAACCCGCCGTGCTCGGGCCTCTCCGGCTGCGGCGGAGATCTCGATCTCGACGGTGATGTCGACGCCGACGATCTCTCCGTCGTGCTGGCCCTGTTCGGAACCAACGACCAGATGGCGGACCTCGATCTGAACGGAACAGTCGATGGCGGCGACCTGGGCTGGCTGCTGGCGGTGTGGGGCCCTTGCGAGTAGCGGAACGCGAACGGCTTTGCGCGGTCAAGGAGAGCGGCGCCGCTGGCACCCGGACGCCCCGGCGCCGCTCCTCCTCCGGCCGGCTGCTCGCCGTTTCATGCCACGGCCGGGAACGCCACCGCGAGCGTCTTCCGTCCATCTGGAGCGTCCTGGGCGGACTGCGCCTGCGCATGACCTTGTCGGGCTGCATCGACGTATCCTGCGGATACGCCTGCTTCGTCCTCCGCGTCACGCTTGGCTCGCCATCGTCCAGGCCGCTCCATCTGAACCCAAGACGCTCTAACGCGCGGGCATCTCGCGCAGACTGCGGGCGATCGCGATCTCGTGGAGTCGCACGCTGGCGACGTCGAGCGCCTGCTTCGCCTCCGCCAGCACGTCCGCATTCGCAGCGACGGGATCGCGCCGCGCTGCCTCCACGGCGTTCCGAAGCGACGCGATTCGGCCGTCGAGGTCCGCGGCGTACGCCGGATCGAGGTCGGAGCGCACGCGCTGCAACGCATCGCCGATCCACTTGATGTCGAGCGATGCGTTGACCACCAGGTCGATCACGCGGTGGATGCGCATGTCGTCGCGGGCATGCGCGAATGACTCGCGCTCCATGCGATCGACCTCGTCGCGGGCGAGTCCATGGCTCGGCGCCACCTGGATCGCGGCCCGCCGCCCGCTCCGCCGTTCGACGGCGGAGACGTCCAGGATCCCGTTGACGTCCACCACGAACTCGACCTCGATCTGCGGCACGCCGGCGGGCATGGGCGGAATGCCGCGCAGGTCGAACCGACCCAGGCTGCGGCAATCGGCCACGAGCTCGCGTTCCCCTTGGACCACGTGGATCAGCACGTTCACTTGGCCGTCGACGCTCGTCGAGAACATCTCGACGGCCCGCGCCGGGACGGCGCTGTTGCGCATGATGAGCTTCGCCACCGCTCCGCCGACGGTTTCGATCCCCAGGCTCAGCGGAATGACGTCGAGCAGCAGCAGATCGCGCCGCCGGCCGGCGAGCACGGCCGCCTGCACCGCGGCCCCCATGGCCACCACCTGCTCGGGGTCGAGCGCCGAGTACGGAACGCGTCCGAAGAAGCGACCGACCGCCTCGCGCACCCCGGGCATGCGGGTCATTCCTCCCACCAGCACGATCCGGTCCACCGCATCGGCGGCGATCCCCGCATCGGAGAGAGCCCGCCGGCAGCACGCGAGGGTCCGCTCAATGAGCGGTGCGGCCATGGACTCGAGCTCCGCCCGGCTGATCACGAGCTCGAGGCCTCGGCCACCGCCGAACTCGATCGCCACGGGAACGGTGTCGGCGTGGCTGAGGGCGATCTTGGCCTGCTCCGCGGCGTGGCGCAGGGTCTGGCGGACCGAGGGTGTCAGCGACACCGCTCCGCCGAACTGCTCCGCGGCGGCGGCCTCGATCCGCTCCATGACCAGCCGATCCAGGTCATCGCCGCCGAGGCTCGTGTCGCCGGCGGTCGCGAGAACCTGGAAGAGGTCGCCGGCATCGTTCATGCCGCTGGCGTCGTCTCCTTCAGCCGCGCCCGGAACGACGTTCAGGACCGACACGTCGAACGTCCCGCCGCCAAGGTCGTACACCACGATGGTCTCGGGCTGAGGCGCGTGCTGGCCGATTCCGTAGGCCAGCGCGGCGGCGGTCGGCTCGTTCAGGATCCGGACGACCTCGATTCCGGCGAGTCGACCCGCGTCGCGCGTGGCCTGTCGTTGCGCGTCGTCGAAGTACGCCGGAACCGTAACCACCGCCTTCCGCACCGGCTGACCCAGCGCGGCCTCCGCCTGCTGCCGCAGGGCGGAGAGAATCATGGCGCTGATCTCCTCCGGCGCGAAGGTCCGACCGTGCGCCGCCACGCAGGCCATGCCCCGTGAACCCTCGACCAGCGCAAACGGGAGCCGTTCCGCCAGCGCCCGGAGCTCGGCGAAGTCGCGGCCCATCAGCCGCTTCACGCTGGCGATCGTGTCCTGCGGATGCTCCACCGCGTGGGCACGGGCGGCATGACCGACGGTGGGCGGCGCATCGGCGGCCAGCCGGACCACCGACGGAAGGATCGGACGACCCTCCGCGTCGGGAAGCACGCGCGGACCGCGCTGGTCCTGCCAGGCCACCAGCGAGTTGGTCGTGCCGAGGTCGATCCCGACGATGACCTCCGTCGGAGCGGGGACGTTCATGGGGGCAAGTGTAGAGTGCCGAGCCGACGGTGGAGCATCAGTCCCACTGGAGGACCGGGCCCTTCGCCTCCATGAGTTGCGTGAAGGCGAGAATCGCGTCGCGCCCGTCCGGGCCGTCGTCGACCGCGAAGAGGTTGTCGGCGGTCATCGCTCCGCTTCGTTCAAAGGCGATTCCCTCGGGCGAGAAGGAATCGGTCCACACGACGTGACCGTCTCCGAACACGACATGACCCGCCCACGTGCCGTTGCGGCCCGTCGTGTAGGACATGGGATCGGGAACGCCGTTCTTCGGGCCGCGGTCGCCCAGAAGCGGGAATCGGCCGTCGAAGCTCGCTCGCTCCCACTGCCATTGGTACCGCTCGCCGAAGAGAGGCATGTGCGCGAAGGAGACGTTCGACCCCTGCTTGAGGTCGGCCTTGAAGCGGGGATCCCAGTATTCGCCTTCCGCGGGGTTGTACCGGCTGTAGTCGTAGCGCTCGATCTCCTCGACCCGCGGATTTCGCTCGTTGGCGGAGACGAGTTGCCGCGGCGAGGCCATGTCCTGGGCCACCATCGCCGACCAGAAGGCGGCCGAGGTGTTCACCGACCAGTCGTCGCTCTTCGCGAGGCGGCTCGGCGTGAGGAAGCCGCCGTCGCGCGACTCCGTGGCCCCCGCGACGAGGGACTGGAAGAGCTGTTGCAGGTTCATCTGGTCCTTCGCGGACGCGGCGGATCCGGGGAGCGTGTTCCCGGCACCGGTCATCGCCGTGTTGAGCGATCCCATCAGGACCGCAAAAAGCACGACGATGATCGCCATCGTGACCAAGAGGCCAACCAGGGAAGTGCCTCGTCGGCGTTCGTAGGGCAGATCATCCATGCCCAATGGTAGGGCGGCGGATCGCGTCGTCCCCCTCGTCGCCCACGCCGACCGCGCCGCCACGGTGCCGACGTTCACGGCCGCACCCCCATCCGCTCGGACACCCACCCGTCTCAAGTGCGACGGCGTCCGCACCTCGCGGACGCCGTGACGCTTCTGGACGGTCTGGACGGGGCGAATCCGACGAACGGATCGCGACGCGATCAAGCAGGGTCAGAAGGAGCAGACCTTGCGATGAACCCGACGGGCGCCGTCCGGCTCGAACCCGACGCGATTGCCTCGAGCAGACGGACGCGCGCCTGCGGCTTGCTCGCGATCGCCTCGGCCATGTAGGGACCGAGACGAGCCAGGCTGGCGGGCGGTTCGTTCGTCAGCGGCAGGGGTTGCGGATTGCTTGAGTTTCTGCAGGCCACGGTACTTCCAGTTGTTGATCGTCGAGACGTTCACACCCAGGGAACGGGCCGCATCCTCGTAGCTCATCCCTTGGCAGATGATCAAGCTGACGGCATCTCGTTCGCCGCCAGTGAGCGACTCCATTGCCCGTCCCAACTCTTGGGCGTCGATCGCCTGGACGGGCAAGGCGGCAAGTGCACCCTCGACGGGATCCGTTCCGTTGGTTGCCGACTCCAAGTACCGTCCGAACCTCTTCTGGCGGGCGTAGCGCCGTTTCATGAGGTTGTCGGCGATCTTGATCAGATAACTCACGGACAGGGTCATCCTTTCGAGGTTTCGGTGCTCAAGCAACCGAATGAACACCTCCTGGACGATGTCCTGCGCCTGCTCCGCCGGAAGCGACTTCCGCACAAAGCAGTACACCCGCTCGTAGTACTTGTCGAAAAGCTCCAGCACCACCTCTGCACGTACCTTCGTTTCGCTCATTGCCGCAGCTCCCTTTGAAGCGGCCTAAGTGACGATCATGGTCACTGAGCTCGTGGAGCGATCCTCCGAGATCGGATCAGCGATTGTGATGCCCGAACATGGTGAGGTCCCACCTTGCCCATGTCCGACTCTGCACCCGTCACCGCCACCCTTGATGTGGCACTACTCCGAATCCCCTTGCACCAATGGGTTTATCACGAGCCCCCATGTCCCACCATGGGCTCTGGGGTCGAAATATATCGGCCCTGTGGACAGGCTGAGGATCGACTGCTGATTTTCTGTCGATTGTTGTGAAGGCCCAGTGGCGCGAGGCTGTTGTCCGAACGGGTACCGAACAAAGAGGCCCCGACGCCGGCTTCGCCGGCTCGCGCTGAGGACGGCGGGCGGTGGCCCGCCGCTCTTTGGCGGGCCGACCTGGCCGGGCCAGGATCGACCCGCAGGCGAACTGATTCGGAACACACAGCACGCATCGAGGCTCGCAGGCGCGATGAGATGGTCCTTCCACCGGAATGGCCTTCGAACGGAGGACGCGCCGAGGTGCCGAGCGCGCGAACGGCGCACGGGCGCAGGTGCATGAGTGGTTGACCGCTCGAAGCTGCGAAATCACCCCTTCTGCCCAGAAGGCGTGACGTGGTCACGGCATCACGCGCTCACCGTCCAACGGCTGTTGTGTCCTGTCCAACCCGCTTGCGGGTCGATCCTCGCCTGCGAGGTCGGCCCGCCAAGAAGCGGCGGGCCACCGCCCGCCGTCCTCAGCGACAGCCGGCAACGCCGGCGCACAGACTTCCCGAAAGACTCCCCGCGCGACCCGCTTGTCCTTCCGCCCGGCACGCATGGACGCGGGCCGAGCGACACGGCGGGAAGCTCAACGACGTCGCAAGGACGCGGCGTCGAACCGCCGGCCGTGAGGCCGGCCTTCCCTCTCGTTGCCTCGACCGCCACGGAAGGCACCATGGATCTGACGACGCGCTACAACTTCGCTCACTCTCTCGGGGAGCCTTCAGCACTGCCTCAGCGCGGCTCCCCATTCTCCTCATCCACCCGCCCGGTTGATGATCGGGGGCGCCTCTTCGGAGGCGCCCCGGTCATCGACAGCGGGATCGGCATGTTGGAGTCGTGGGTGGGCTCGCTCACCGCACGGCGCAGCGCGTCGATCTACCGACGCTTGTCGCGGGCGTCTGCCGCCCCCGACGACCTCCCGGCGGAAAGCCGCCGCCGTGTTCGGCGGCGGGCGATGGCGGCGGGACTGTTCCTTCTTTGTGCGGACGAGCATGGTCTCTCCCCGTTGGAACTTCACGCACTGCTCGACCGCCCGCGTCACGACACCTGTGCGGCGCTGACCGCGCTGCGACGGCGCGTCCGCCGCAGCGCATGAGCGTCGCGCCGCATCCGCGCTCGTGCGTCAGGGATTCGGATCGCCCGCCGTCGGCAGCGTGCGCAAGTATCCGTCCAAGCGGGCGAGGCTGACCGATTCGAGCTCCGCCAGCAGGCGATCGAGCTCGGGTCCGTGTCCGCGAAGGGTCCATCGTTTGGTGCCTGACGGTCCACTCACGTCGACCACCGTCCTCATCGATTCCGGCTGGCCGCTGGTCGGAGGCTCTCTCCGCAGCCAACCGTCCTCCCGCAGCAGCCGCTCGATCGAGCGGCACTGCTCGTCCGTCAGCCGGCCGGACCAGGTCGTCTTGCCGTCCTGCGCACTCACCCCTCCGCCCCACGCGATCGTTCCGTCGGCGTCCACCTCGTAGAGCGACGCGGACAGCGCCTTGGTATCCGACGTGCTCGCCGTCACCGCGTATCCCCCCAAGCGCGCCGGCCCCTTGCTCGTTGCGGCGCAGCCCACCACCAGGCTCCCGGCGACCACGTTCGACGCCGTGATCAGCGCGAACATCCATCCTGGACCTCGACGGGCGCCCCCGATCACGGCTTCTCCCCCGCCGGCGTCTCCGGGGCGGTGCGGTAGCGCTCGTAGGGATCGGGACCGAACTCGTAGCGGATCGGAGCCATCGCACTCGAAGGCGGTTCGTCGGTCATCCAGGACAGCGCCGCCAGCTCGCGCACCAGTTGCTCGGCCGCAGGAGCAGTGGACTCCTTGAAGCCGTTCCGCCAGATGAACTGCCAGCGCTCCTCGCCGCCGGTCAAGGTGGCGACCGTGACGATCTCGCCATCGCCGGGCCGCAGCAGCATGTCGTTGATGGGTGGCTGGCCGTCGGCGGGGTCGGCGAGTCCGAGCGACTGGCACAGGCGCCAGACGGCCTCCACCTGGGCCGTGTCCAACTGCCGCGTTTGGGCGGGGCGGACGTTCGGTTGCATGGACTTGCCCACATCGCTGTGGAGCCCTCCATCCGCCATCAGGATGAATCGCCCGGTCCGACGATGCACGCCGGTCTGCCCCGCCGCGTTCCGTCCGGCGATCACGCTCACGTCGATGCTGAAGTCCGTCGGGGCGTCGGGGGACCGGGCATCAAACGCGGGGACCGGCGACGAGCAGCCCGCGATGGACCAGACGACGAGAAGCGCCACGAGCGCTCCGACGCAGAAGGTGGAACGTCGCATGCGATCCCGGCGCTGGCGGCATGGTTCCTCGGGCGGCCATGGCATGTGGCCATCGTACGATCGCCCTCCCCTGCCTGCACGCCGCCGGCGCGTGACCCCGCCGGCACGCGACCGCGACGGCCCGCCCCTTTGTTCGCGTGCGCTTCGCCCGGTACCCTGTGACCCTTCCATGAAGACGAGCGTCCGCTGGATCAACGACTACCTCGACCCACCCGCGTCGGCCGACGAGCAGGCGGAGCTGCTGACCCGCGCCGGCCTCCCCTTCGACGGACGCGAGACGATCGGCGACGACATCCAGCAGGAGATCGAGACCACCAGCAATCGTGGCGACTGCCTGTGCCATCTCGGTTTGGCTCGCGAGGTGGCCGCCTTGTCGGGCCGCACGCTCCGCGCCCCGGCCCCGCGCAACACGGCCACCGGCCCGAAGGCATCCGGCGTGGTCACGGTGGTCAACGAACGGCCTGACCTCTGCCCCCTCTACACCGCCCGCGTGATTCGAGGGGTGCGAATCGGGCGTTCCCCCGACTGGTTGGCGGCGCGGCTGCGCGCCATCGGCCAGATCCCGCGCAACAACGTCGTGGACGCCACGAACTTCGTGATGTTCGAGTGGGGACAACCCACGCACGTCTTCGACCTGGCCAAGCTCGAGGGACCCGCGATCGTGGTGCGCCTGGCTCGCGCCGGGGAGCCGTTCCTGCCAATCGGCGAGGGATCGGTCGAGATCACGCTCCGCAACAGCGACCTGGTGATCGCGGACGCCTCCCGCGCCGTGGCGATCGCGGGCGTCAAGGGTGGCGCCCTCACCGCGGTGACCGATCGGACCACGGACATCCTCATCGAGGCCGCCACCTTCGATCCGCTCGCCGTGCGCAGTGCGAGCCGGGGCCTTCGCATCGCAAGCGACTCCAGCTACCGATTCGAGCGCGGCGTCCATCCCGCCCAGGTGGACCTGGCGGCGGAGCGGCTGGTTGAGCTGATCCTCGAATCCGCGGGCGGCACATTGTGCGAAGGCTCGGTGTTCGCGGGGAATCCGATCCCTGGCCCCCGAAGCGTCTCTCTGCGGCTCGATCGATGCCGTCGGCTGCTCGGCATCGACCTCCCGGCCGAGCGGATGCTGGAATGGCTGGCCACGCTCGGCTTCGAGCCGGCGCTTTCCGACGGCGTCGCCGCGTGCACCGTGCCGCCGCAACGGCTCGACATCGAGCGCGAGATCGATCTTGTCGAAGAGATCGCGCGCATGGCTGGTCTCGATCTGCTGCCGGTGGCCGACACGCTCGCCGTGCGTCTCGCGGCACCCCAGCCGACCGTGACCGCGCGACGCGCCATTCGCGACGCCCTGGCCGGGGCGGGCTTCGTGGAGACGATCACCCACTCCCTGGTCGCCGAGGCGGCCGCGCAGGCCTTCCTCCCCTCGACAGCGTCCCCGCTTCGCGTGGGCGACGAGCGAGCCGGTCCCGAACCGATTCTCCGCCCATCGATCGTGCCCAGTCTGCTTCGGGTGCGACGACACAACCAGGATGGAGGCGTGGAGGCGCTGTCCCTCTTCGAGCTCGCGACGGTCTTCCATGTCCAAGCGGATGGGATGCACCACGAGCACGAGGCCCTGGCCCTGGTTGCCGATCTGGCGAGCACGGACCGCGCGACCGGTGGCGAGGACGGAGCCGCGTTGCGGGCATTGCGTGGCACCTTGGAGCGGTTGGTCTCGATGCTGGCGGGGAACGATGTCGTGCTCGACGTGCTCCCGCCGGGGGACCCATCCACCGCCGCGCCCGCGGGCTGGCTGGATGCCGAGGGCATTGTCCAGGTCGATGGACAGTCCATCGGGCGCCTTGGGATCGTGCGCCCGGCGGTCCAGCGCCAGTTCGGCCTCGATCGACCGGTGACGGCCGCGGAGATCCAGTTGGGCCCCCTTCTCGACCGCTATCCGCCGGAGACGACCGCTCGGGCCCTGCCCGCGTTCCCGGCCATCGAACGGGACATCTCGGCGATCGTCGACGAGCAGGTGTCGTGGCGGGACGTGCGTCAAGCGCTTCTGGGACTGGAGCTGCCGCATGCCGAGCCGGCGCAGTTCGTGACCGTCTTCCGCGGCAAGCCCATTCCGCCTGACCGCAAGTCCTTGACGCTTCGCCTGCGTTTCCGCGCTGCGGACCGAACACTCCGCCACGAGGAGATCGAGCCCGCGGCGGCGGCGGCGGCGGCGGCGCTTCGCTCGAGATTCAATGCGGACATCCGAGGGTAGCTCCACCATGGGCCTGGCCGACCTGACGCTGCGCGAGTTCCTCACGGCGGCAGCCGCCAAGGAGCCGGTACCCGGCGGCGGAGCGGTGGCGGCCTTGACCCTGGCCCAAGGAGCGGCCTTGGGCCGGATGGTCCTCCAATACACCTTGGGCAAGCGGAAGTACGAGGAAAGCGAAACCGCCAACCGCGCCATCGACGCGTCGTTGGCCGTCTGGCAGCAGGAGGCCATGGCCCTCGCCGAAGCCGATGCCGAAGGCTATCGAGCCCTGAACGAGCTGTTTCGCCTGGAGACGAGCGACCCCAAGCGGATGTCGGCCTGGCCGACCGCGGTCGAAGGGGCGATCGCACCCCCGCTGGCGATGACGGCTCTGGCCGAGGCGCAGATGGAAGGCTTGGGAGGGTTGGCCAACCGCACGAATCCCCAGCTTCGAAGCGATCTCGCCATCGCCGCGCTCCTGACCGAGGCCGGCTGCCGCGCGGCAGCGTGGAACGTCGAGGTGAACCTGCCCCTGCTTGCCGATCGGGACCGTGCAGGATCGATCGCCACCCTCCTCCGGCAGCGGATCGACGGAGCGCGGGAGGCGGCGGCTGCCGTCGAGGCGGCGTGTCGCGCGTAGGAGCGGCTTTCCGCGCAGTCCTGCACGCGAGTTGCCGATAGGAGTGGCGAGGACGATCCATGCATCGCGATTGGGTCGACATCGACGGCCTTCGGCCCCCGGAACAACCGACGCAGGAGACCCCACCCGCCCGGTCGGCGGCCTTGGACCCCGGTCGCGGCCGTTTTCTCTCTGTTCATTTCCGCTGCTGCCATGCGTACGGACGTCTGAGCCGCAATCGCTCCGGCACCGGCTACGAAGGACGATGTCCCCGCTGCGGTCGTTGGGCCAGGGCCAGGATTGGCCCCGGGGGCTCCAGTCGCCGCCTGTTCGAGGCCGGCTAGCAGCCCGCCCACCTACGCTCCCTCCATGAACGGCGCCGACGCCACCTCCCCCGCCCTCCGCATGGTGCGCCCCGATGCGGCGCGGCTGCTCGAAGCCGCGGAGCGCTTGGTTGGAACCGGGAGCACGGACGATCGGCTGCGCGCTCGGCGTTTCCTCGACTACGCCCGGCAGACTCGGCTCCCCCTTGACGACCTTTGGACCCTCGCCGGAAGCGACGATCGCCTGGTGGCCAGCGCGTTGGCGATCCCCGGAGCGGGCCGGATCGCGATGCTCTTCTCGACCCGACCCCGATCGACCGGCGATGTCACCCCGTTTGGAGCCCTCATCCGGCATGCCTCGGAGGCGATGGCGGCACGGAACGTGGTGCTGACGCAGGCGTTGGTCGAACCGCAGGAGAACCTGGAGCGGCAAGCCTTCCTCGAGGCCGGGTTCCGCGAATTGGCGACGCTGTGCTACATGGAGCGCGCCGTTCCCAAGCCGAGCGAGCTCGCCGAGCCGTCGTTTCCCGAGGGCGCGACGGCCGTCCGATGGAGTCCGGGGCAGCGCCAGGAGATGCTCCGCGCGCTGGAGGCGACGTACGAGGACACCCTGGACTGCCCCGGCCTGTGCGGACTGCGGCAGACGGAGGACATCCTGGAGGGGCACCTCGCCAGTGGTCGGTACGAGCCGGGATTGTGGCACGTGCTCCGCGAGCACGATCGAACCGTGGGGGTGCTCCTGTTCAGTCCGGCATCCACAGGACTCTCCATCGAGCTGGTCTACTTCGGCCTCGCGGCGGCGGCGCGCGGGCGAGGGTTGGGCCGATTGCTGCTCCAGCACGGCCTGCGCCGGATTGCCGGACGACGCGAGCGAAAGGTGACCCTCGCGGTGGACGAAGCCAACGAGCCAGCCTTGCGGCTCTACCGATCGTTCGGTTTCTCCGGCACCAGCCGACGCGTCGCCTTCGTGCGACCGCTGTGAGGTTCGTGGACGCCGAAACGGCGGACGGCCGTCGTGCGCTCCCGGCGCGGACGTGGCGTGCAGCGCCGCCAGGCGGCGCAGCACGTGGGCGAGCGCCTGTCAAGTCCGCCGCGCAGGTCGAAATCGAGTTGCGAGCGGAAGCTTGCTCCGCTCGCAACTCCTCGGCTTTTCCACAGCGCATAGACAGCGCTTGATTCGTGCGTGGAGAAAAAAAATTCGGCCCCGGAACGCCCATGAACTCGGGCTTTCCGACCGGTTCCCGCGCGCCATCTCGCCCTGCGGTCTTGTGCGGCGTCCATCGTCCAGTACGCTTTGCGCGGCGCTCAAGGAAGAGCACCACCGACCGCTTCCCGTCGTCAACGCCATCTGGCGGCGCAACGACGAAGGAGCAGGTCGCCGAGGTCGGGAGCTCGCCTTCCGAATCACCCCTCGGCGAGGGACGGGGCCGGTCGGCCAGGGGATGGACCCATGTCTTCGTTCCATGAAATCGGCCGGCCCTTGCGGCTTGCGCTGTCCTGCGCGCCGTGCGAGGTCCCCGTCCCCAGACCGGAATCGCCGTCCCCTCATGCCAAGGACTGCCCTCGACGACGCCGCCAAGACCGCCCACCGCGCCGGCCGTTCGACCGGGTTCGGCCCTCCCGGGGAGCCGTCCCCCGAACGCGCACCCGCCCGCACGCCTGAACGCACGCGAACCGCCACTCCAACCACCCGTCCGTCGCCGGCGCGGGACCCCGACCGCGGACCGCGATCGATCGCATCGTCGCCGCAGGACAGGGTCGAGGCGCCGTCGACCGTCCGCACCACGGAACACCGTGATCCCGACGGACCCGAACGGGCGCTGACCGATGCGATCGGACAGCACCGCTACGACATGTGGTTCGCCGAGACCGCCCGCTTGGAGACCATTGCCTCCGGGCTGCTCGTCGTGGCCTCGAGCCCCTTCGTCGCGGACTGGATCGCCGGACACTTCCGCGCCGAACTCGAGGCGCTGGCCCGCCGGTACGGCGGCGCCGACGCGACCGTTCGGATCGAGGTGGACTCGGAGCGCTTCGCGCCGTCCGTTGCCGCCGCCCCGGCGATCCCGACCCCCGCGGCGACGATGCGACCGCGCCGCGCCGCCAGTGGCGATCGCCGACTGGACGACTTCGTCGTCGGACCATCGAACCACCTCGCCTACGACGCGGTGGTTCGACTGGCGGAGTGCTCCGACGCCGGCGCCGGGAGCCTCTTCATCCATGGCGGCTGCGGCGTGGGCAAGACGCACCTCCTCAAGGGCCTTTGTCACCGGCGTCGCGCGCACTTTCCGAATCAGCGGGTCCGCTACACCACGGGCGAGCAGTTCACGAACGAGTACATCGCCGCGGTTCGCAACGGACGCATCGACGTCTTCCGCGAGCGCGTGCGCCGCCTCGACCTGCTCGCCATCGACGACGTCCACTTCCTCTCCAACAAGACCGCGACGCAGAGCGAATTCCTGCACACGATCGACGCCATCGATCTGACCGGTGCCCGCGTGGCGCTGGCGTCCGACGAACATCCGCGCCAGATCCGCAGCTTCAGCCAGTCGCTCGTCAGCCGGTTCCTGTCGGGGATGGTGGTGCGCGTGGATCGTCCCGATCGCGACATGCGGATCCATCTCATCCGCCGCGCGGCCGCGGCCCGCGGACTGCGGATCGCTGCCGCGGCGGAGGAGGCGATCGCGTCGAACTTCGCGGCGTCGGCGCGGGAGATCGAGGGTGCCATCACGAAGCTTGCGGCGCTCATGCACGTGCACGGCGGTGCCGGCGACGCCAGCGCCGGTGGCGCCGGGCCGGGCCAGGCCGAGATCGGCATGGTGCTGGTGCAGCATCTCCTCACCGACCAGACCCCCCGCTCGGCCGGCCCTGTGCGCTTCGCCACGATCCAGGCCCATGTCTGCGAGCGGCTCGCGGTGGACCGGGGCGAGTTGATCGGCGCTGGTCGGCACCGTCGGGTGGTCCTGGCCCGCGGCGTGGTGGCGTACCTGGCCCGCGAGCTGACGACGATGAGCTTCCCCGAGATCGCTCGCGGCCTGGGCCGGAAGAACCACTCCAGCGTCCACACCGCCGACCAGCGGGTGCGGCGCCAGATCGCCGAGGGCCAGGCGGTCGAGACGGGCACTGGCGCCCAACCGATGGCCATCACCGAGATGCTCGACCAGTTGCGCCATGCGATCCGCGTGGGGGCCGTTCCTTCGTAGCGGCCGGCTACGGGTACACTGACCGCATGCCCTCGGATGTCCGCCCCTCTGTCCTGATCGTCGCTCTCGCTTGGCTGCTGGCCCTAGCGCCTCCGGCGCTGGCGCAGGGCGTCGACGCCTTCGATGCCGCCGTGCGGCATCTCGCGAAGGTGACCAAGCCCCAAGCCGCCGGCTCGAGCCACACGATTCTCCTGGCCTTGCGCGACCTGCGCGATCCGGCCATGCAGCCGTTCTTCAAGGCCCTGGTCCAGTCGGGAACGTGGTCCGTCCAGGTCGATGCGATCCTTGGACTCGCCGAACTCGGCGATCCGAGTCCGGATGCCCGCACCCCGGTCGACACGTGGCTGGTCTCGAAGTTGCGGAGCGAGGCCGACCGTTCCGATGCGGTGCGGGTGGCACTGGACATGGGCCGGCTTTCTCCGGAGGAGATCGAGCGCGTGTTGGCCTGGGAAGACCTCCAGGCGACGGCGCGGGTCGTCCTGCTCGCCGAGCAGCACCGCCTCGGTGTCGACCCGGACCGCGCTTCCCTGGCGAAGCTCGCCGACAACCCCAATCCGGCGGTGCGCTGCCTGGCGGCGGCGGTACTGGCCGACCTTGGCGACGGGTCGACGCTTGAGCAATGCAAGGCCGAAGTGGCCGCCATGACGGCTCGCGATCGGAACGACCTGCTCGATCAACTCGGCAGCGCGGCCATGGCGTACCGGATCGCGTCGGTGCTTCCGTTGTGCGCCCCGTACGTCGGCGCGGAGGGAACCGCCGAAGTCACCAACCAGGGGATCGTGGTGGCGGCGCTGGTGGTCGATCCTGCGGAAGGACTCAAGCTCTGGAAGCAGGCCTTGGGTCCAAACCCGCAGCGGGGCGACCAGGTTCGATGGGGATTCGTGCTGCTCGGCGCCGCAGCCGCGCTGCCGCCCGAGGCATTCGACACGATTCCGCGCGACGATCCGATGCTGGCCAAGATGGCGGCGGCGGGCGAAGCGGTCGCCGGAAAGGGCGATCCCGTCCAAGCGCTGAACGACCTCTACGACCTTGGGCATCGGCGCTGCAGCGCCCTGGTCCTGCAACTGGCGACCACGCTCGACACCGAATCCGCCCGCCGGGTGCTCCTGCACGTCTTGGACCGGTTCCAGGCCCTGGACACGCCGCCAACCCGCGATGCGGTGGCGAATGTGGTCGAGGCGACGCGACGGCTCATGGCCATCGATCCGCAGACCGGTGCCGAACGGCTGCTTGCCGCGGAGGACGACAGCGTGCTCCAAGAGGCCATTCTGCTC
This sequence comes from Phycisphaerales bacterium, assembly GCA_020427695.1. Classification (GTDB taxonomy): domain Bacteria; phylum Planctomycetota; class Phycisphaerae; order Phycisphaerales; family SM1A02; genus JAGQOG01. The sequence goes on along the minus strand of JAGQOG010000420.1, from coordinate 1,732 downwards.
GGAATCTCCGCGTCGGGCTCGAGCGTTGGAGCCGAGTCCGCCGCGAAGCTGCGCCGGGTGGGATCGGGTCTTTCCGACTCCTTGGCGCTCATCCTTCTGGCGCGACATGCCGATAACCTCTCCAAGGCCGACCTTCGGCAGCTTGGCGTCCTGGCGTCGGGCGGCGGGCAAGTGGACGACACGCTTCAGGCCCAGGCTGCTTGGCTCTACCTGCGACACTCCGGACAACTCGAGCAGGCCCTCGCCCGCATCGTGTCGTCTTCCTGATCCGAAGACCCCTTCCGCACCGATCCCGAACGTCCGCCGCCCGCCTCGATGCGAGCCGAGGAACCGTGTCCAACGTCATCCCGCTGAGCCAGCCCGACATCACCGAATCGGAGATCGCGGCCGTGGTCGGCACACTCCGTTCCGGCCGCCTGAGCATCGGGCCGCAGGCGGACGCCTTCGAGCGGCTCGTTGCCGAGCGTGCCGGCCGCCCGTTCGGAGTCGCCGTGAACTCCGGAACCAGCGGCCTTTTCCTCTCGCTGATCGCGCTGGGCATCGGGCCGGGCGACGAGGTGATCACCCCGGCGTTCAGCTTTGTCGCGAGCGCGAACTGCGTGCTGCACGCCGGTGCCACCCCGGTGTTCGTGGACTGCGATCCCCGCACCCTGAACATGAGCCTGGCCGAGGTCGAGCGGGCCTTCACACCACGAACCAAGGCCGTGATCGGCGTGGAGGTGTTCGGCAACCCCGCCGACATGCCCGAACTCGCCTCGCTGTGCGCCCGCCACGAAGTCCCGCTGGTCGAGGATGCCTGCGAAGGCCTCGGCGGAATGCTCAAGGGCGAACCGATCGGCCACTTCGGTCGCATGGCGGTGTTCGGCTTCTTCCCCAACAAGCAGATCACGACCGGCGAGGGCGGGATGATCGTCACGCACGACGACCGCTTGGCAGCCCTCTGTCGTTCGCTGCGGAACCAAGGTCGTCCGCTCCAGCCCGAACCAAGTAGCGGCAGCCCGGTGCCGTTCGAGTCTCCCGGCCTCGGCTCGTGGCTCGAGCACGAGCGCATGGGCTTCAACTTCCGGCTCCCCGAGATCAACGCCGCCCTCGGCGTCGCCCAGATGCGGCGGCTCGACCAGATCCTGGATGCGCGGCAGCGCGTCGCCGACGGCTATTTCCGTCGCTTGGGCGGCAATCCGGATCTCATCCTGCCCACGATCCCGCCCGACACGCTGATGAGCTGGTTCGTGTACGTGATCCGACTCAGCGACCGGTACACCGCGGCCGATCGCGACGAGATCATCGCCGGCCTGCGCCGCCACGACATCGGGGCCAGCAACTACTTCCCGCCCATCCCCCTGCTGCCGTTCTACCGCCGTGCCTACGGCTACGTTCCCGGCGACTTCCCCGTCGCGGAACGCGTGAGCGAGCGCACCATCGCCCTCCCCTTCCACAACCGCCTCACCGAGCGCGAACAGGACCTGATCTGCCAAACGCTCGAGGTGATGATGCAGCGCATGACGTTCAGTCGGGACTAAAACAGGTGCCACTGATTGCCCGTGTGTGCGGGCAGTCAGTGCGTAGGGCGCACATCGACGCACTCGTGTCCGAACGTTCGCACGGAAACGCTGGCCAACTGATTGCCCGTGTGTGCGGGCAGTCAGTGCGTAGGGCGCACATCGACGCACTCGTACCCGAACGTTCGCGCGGCCAAGATGGCCGTGGCACCCGACGGAAGTGCCGACGCCCG
>JAGQOG010000419.1 GCA_020427695.1 Phycisphaerales bacterium | reverse complement strand
GGAGATACCGCGAGCCGTGGCGACGCCGGCATGGGTCGCGAGGGCCGCTCGTAGCCAGGATGACTTCTTCAACGGGCTGTTAGGGGGTCATGGAGGGGTCGACGCAGGCGATCGCCTCGGGATCGAGTCGGACGGGGAAGCCCGACGGGAGCTCGCCCGATGCGTTCTCGATCTGGAACACGCAGCGGACCGTCTGGCTCGCCGGGTCGATGGTGCGGGCGACTGACGCGAGCACCGCGGGAAGAGGCCGGCCGACGGGGGGACCCGCACGCAGTGTGAACGACGAACCAACCTCGAGCCCGCCGCAATCCGAGGCGGGCACGTAGATCGCGACCTCGAGCCGGTCGATTTGCGCCACCGTGAGGACCGCGGACGCGGCCTCCACGATCGAGCCCTTCTCCAAAATGATCCGGGTGACGACCCCGGTGACCGGAGCGGTCACGCGGTGCTCTGCGAGCCGCGCCTCCTCGCGTCCCAGCACGGCGCGAGCGATCGACTGCTGCTCCAGGGCCTCCTCGACAACTGCCCGTGCGGCCTCGACGTCGGACGCTGCGTCTTCGATTTCCGCCACCGATGCGGCATCCCCCAGGGCGATCAGGCGGGCGTGGACGCGCTCGGCATGTTCCAGGACCACGCGGGCGCGGTGCAGGGCAGCGGTTCCGTTCGCCACCACGCGCTGCGCGGAAACGGTGGCCTGGGCGACGCGGCTATCCATCTGGAAGAGAATGTCGCCCTCCGCGATCTCGTCCCCTTCGTTCACGACCAGGTCGGCGATCGTGCCCGTGAGGGGCGCCCCAATCGTGACCGTGCGGAGAGGCATCGCAAAGCCCTCCAACGGGGCCGTGGGGCGCACCGGCGCGGGAGTGGGGGCGACGGCGGCCGCCGCAACCGAGCCGACGGCCAGCAACGACACGAGGCCGGCCACGCCGGGCCGGGGCAGCTTGTTCATGGCACACCTCCGGTCCGAATATCGGTCCAAGCCTCGAGGGACCTGAGTCGAAATCAAGCTGTCGCGGGCGTCTATCGCTCCCGTTTCATGTCGATGAGCTTCAAGAGCTCCGTTCGCGATGCCTCGTTGCGCAGGAAGATGCCGTGCAGCTTGCTCGTGGTGGTCCACGAACCGGGCTTGCGCACGCCGCGATAGCACATGCAGAAGTGCTGGCACTGGAGGATCACGGCGACGCCATGGGGCTTCAGCGCCTCCTGGATGGCGCCTGCGATCTGTGCCGTCAGCTTCTCCTGCACCTGGAGCCGCTTGGCGAAGATGTCCACCACGCGGGCGAGCTTCGAGAGACCGACCACCTTGCCGTCCGGGATATATCCCACGTGCGCCCGCCCGACAAAGGGCACCATGTGGTGCTCGCAGTGGCTGTGAAGCTCGATGTCGGTGAGCAGAACCAGCTCGTCGTACCCCTCCACCTCGGAGAAGGTGCGGCTGAGCACCTGCATCGGATCCTCGTGGTAGCCCGCGAAGTGGTCGAGCATGGCGTTGACCACACGCTTCGGCGTGTCGCGCAGCCCCTCGCGGTCGGGGTTCTCGCCGATGAAGCTCAGCAGGCCTCGGACGTTGTCCATGGCGGCGGCACGTTGGGGATCGTGTGGGGAATCGGACATGGTGGACGTTCAGGTACGTGGGAGGAATGGGGACAGGTTTCAGGTATCAGGTATCAGGTATCAGGTATCAGGTATCAGCCGCGTGGTGACTTCGGACGTTGATTGAGCGGTCCAGGACTCCTGCGGGTCGACGTTCGAGCGCGTGCGATGCAGCGGTCGTCCAGGACCGGTCCTTGGCGGCTGCTACCTGCTTCCGGATACCCCTCGCTTCGCATTCGCTCGTGGCGCCGGTCCCCGTGCCCCGAGCCACCGCCCCAACCACCCAACGATCTCCGTCAGCCGGTGCATGCGCAGATCGGGCGGGCCGCCGCGGCTCAGACCGTGGCTGGTGCTGGCCGGGTAGCGCACGAAGCGAGTGGGCACACCGAGGATCGTCAGCGCCGCGTGCACCTGCTCGCCCTGCTCGACGTTGCAGCGAAGATCGCCTTCGCTGTGGATGATCAGCGTCGGCGTCTTGACGCCGCCGAAGTGCTTGATCGGGCTCGATTCCCACCGGCGCTCCCACCGGTCCCAGACCGCTCCGGGCCAGTACTCGTCCACGAGGTCGGGATAGTCGCTGCTGCCGGCCATGCTGAGCAGGTTGCTGACGCAGCGGTCGGTGATTGCGCATCGGAAGACGTCGGTGTGGCCGATCGCCCAGTTGGTCATGTAGCCGCCGTACGAGCCACCCATGACCGCCATTCGTCGCGTGTCCACCGACGGATGCACCTGCATGAAGCGGGTGACCGACTGGATGTCCTCCCAGTCCTTCGTGCCCCAGGCGCCGCGGATGGCGGCGCAGAAGTCGCGCCCGTAGCCCTTGCTGCCGCGGGGATTGCTCATGAACACGATGTAGCCGGCGGCCGCCAGCACCTGCATCTCGTGGAAGTAGACCTCGCCGTACTGGGCGTGCGGGCCGCCATGCACCTGCAGCACCGCCGGCAGCCGCGTGCCGCGCTTCGTGCCCGGCGGTCGAAGGACCCAGGTCTGCACCTTCACCCCGTCGGTGGACTCGACCCAATGCGACTCCGGCGTGGCGAGCTCGAGCTGCGACAGCAGCGGGCCGTTGAAGTCGGTCAGCGCCCGCGTCCGGAGCTTGGTGCGCGACAGCGTGCCCAGGTGAACTTCGGGCAAGGTCGTGGGACCGATCCGAAGGAGCGCGATCGAGGCGCCGTCCGTGCTCTGGCTGCCCAGGTGCATGTCGCCGCCGGACGTGAGCCAGACGAGCTTCCCCCCGGCACGCGGTACGGCCGCGATCCGGCCCTGTCCCTGCCAGCCGATTCGCGTCAAGAGGTGACGGCTGTCGCGCGTCCACTGGATGCTGGGAGCGAACGAGACCTCGGCGCTGTCGCCCAGGGTCGCCGCCAGCAGGCACACGTCGTCGTCGCACGTCAGGCAGCGAGCCTTCTGCGCCGCCAGATCGAGCGTCCAAAGCCGCAGATTCTCCGTGCTGTAGAGACCCCCGGTGCGATCGGCCCGGCCGGCCCAGGCCACGGAGCGACCATCGGGCGACCACGCCACCGACGACTTCGGACCCTCCGGCTGACCCTTGGGTTCGGCGATCTTCCCGCTGGCCAGCTCGACCACGATCAACCGGTCGGCCCACGGCTTGAGAATCGCGTCCGCCTCCCGGTTCGTGGTGATCGCGATCCGACGGCTGTCGGGCGAGAAGTCGAACGAGAAGTCGCCCAGCGTGTCGAGGTCGTAGACCACGCGGCTCGAACCCGTGGCCACCTCAACCAGGTGCAGCGCGAACCGCTGCCCGTTGAAGTAGCCGTCCCCATCGAGGCGGTACCAGATGGTGTCGAGGACCCGTGGCGGATCGCTGTCGCCGCGCTCCGTTCGGCCCTTCTTGGCCTCCTCGGTGAAGCCGGGATCCGTCTCGCGGTAGCGCACCGCGAGGTGACGACCGTCCGGCGACCACTTGAACGACGCGATGGTGCCCTGCTTGAACCTGGTCAGCACCCGTGCCTCGCCGCCGTCGGCACCGATCAGGTGGATCTGCGGGAGGTGCTTCTCCTCGGCGCGGACGAAAGCGATGGTCGAACCGTCGGGCGACCAACGCGGGTGTCCGTCGCGCGGTCCGGAGGTGAATGGACGCGGGGTGCCGCTGCGCGTCGGCACCAAGCCGAGCGCCGCCTCCATTTGTCCGGGCTTCGCGCCCGCGACCTTCCGCACGAACACCACCCGGCTGCCGTCCGGGGAGAGCTGCGGATCGGAGATGTACTGGTAGGACCGAAGGTCATCGATGGCGACGGGCCTCTTCCGACGCACCGTGCCGGTGCGGGCGGAGGATGCACGCGGAGCGGAAGCGCCGGCGGTGGCGGCCTTGGATCGGGTTCGCGTGGGCATGGCGGCATGGTACGGGAGGGACGAGCCGCCGGTACGATCCGCCCATGGGTTCCACCGAGACGGTCCGGCTACTCCTTCCCGAACTCGTCTGGCGCGACGAGCGTTTCGAGTCGGGAATGGCGGTCGAGTTGCGCGACGACGGACGGATCGGACGGATCGTGGAAGCGTCGGCGCTCGGACCGGAAGGGCGGCAGGCCACGCGGCTGTCCGGACGGGCGCTCCTGCCGGGATTCTCGAACGCGCACTCCCACGCCTTCCAGCGCGGGCTGCGCGGGCACGGCGAGCGCTATCCGCAAGGCGCCGGCAGCTTCTGGACCTGGCGCGAGGCGATGTACCGGCTGGTCGATTCCCTCGACGCGTCCAATGCCTATCGCCTGTCCCGGCTGGCGTTCGACGAGATGCTCGGGGCGGGCTTCACGTCGGTCGGCGAGTTCCACTACCTTCACCACGGACCCGCGGGGCGCGACTTCCTGCTCGATCGGGCCGTGCTCCGCGCCGCGGCCGACGCGGGCATCCGCATCGTCCTCCTCCAGACGCACTACCGGACGGGCGGCATCGGCCGTCCGCTGGGCGGCGGCCAAGCGCGGTTCGACACGGAATCGGTGGAGCGCTACTGGGAGAGCGTGGATGCGCTTCGCGCTGTGCTCGATCCGCGCACGCAGTCGATCGGAGCGGTCGCCCACAGCGTGCGCGCGGTGCCGCGCGAGGAGATCGTCCGCCTGCGCGAGGAGGCGCGGCGGCGCAACATGGTGTTCCACATGCACGTGGAGGAGGTGCGGGGCGAGATCGAGGACTGCGTCGCAGCGCACGGGCGGCGGCCGATGGAGATGCTTCTCGAAGACGGCGTGGTCGACGACCGCTTCACGGCCGTGCACTGCACCCACACCGATCCGACGGACATGGACGGCTTCGTGGCCGCGGGCGGCACGGTGTGCCTCTGTCCGCTCACCGAGGGCAATCTGGGCGATGGCGTGCCCGATCTGCCGGGGATGCTCCGGAGCCGAGGCCGGATCGCGATCGGCAGCGATCTGAACTCGCACTTGGACGCGTTCGAGGAGCTGCGCTGGATCGAGTACGTGCAGCGCCTGGTCCGCATGCAGCGGGGCGTGGCCCGGAACGACGACGGACGCGTCGCCCCGACCTTGCTGCGAGTCGGCACCGCCCACGGGGCCGGGGCCCTGGGTCTCGACGCCGGGGCGATCCGCACCGGCGCCCTCGCCGACCTGGTCTCGATCGATCTCGGCCATCCGACGCTCGAGGGCTGGACGGCGGAGACGCTGCCGGAGTGCCTGGTGTTCGGCGCCGGCAACGCGGTGATCGACGGCGTGTGGGTCGGTGGGCGGCAGGTGCGGGGCGGTCTCGCCTCCGACTGAACCGCCGCGGATGTTCGAAGGGCCCGCTATCCCCGGGCGAAGCGCGATGGTGCGAGCGGCGCGGCATCCCACCGCGGCGCCTCGCCGTTGAGCGTCTCGGCGGCGAGCCGACCCATGAGCGGTCCGAGCGTCCAACCGAGCATCGCTCCGCCGGTGGCCACGTAGAGGTTGTCGAACCCGGGCGCCAAGCCCGCGATCGGCAGGCCGTCCGGCGTGCACGGGCGCAAGCCGTTCCACACCGCCGCCCGGCGGGCGCGATCGAGGCCGATCAGGAACCGTTCCGCTCCGCGGCGCAGCATTCCCAGCCGTCGTTGCACCATGCGGTCGTTGAGCCCCGAGAGCTCGAGCGTGCCGGCCAGGCGCAGCCGTCCGAACATCGGCGTCACCGCGACGAATGTCTCCGCGAGCACACAGCCCACGGTCGGGGCCGGCGCAACGCCCTCCAGATCCTCGTGGTATCCCTTCGCCGGCTCCATCGGGATCGCCACCCCCAGTTGCGCGGCGATCGGGGTGCTCCACGCACCTGCGGCCAGCACCACGGCATCCGCCTCGAGCTGGTGACCGTCTTCGGTCACGGCGCCGCGCAGCCGGTTGCCTTCGACGAGGAACCCGCGTGCGCCGGTGGCGGCTCGCAGCACGGCTCCGCGCTTGACGCACGCACGGGCCAGGCCGCGCATGAACGCGTCCGGGGAGCAGCAGGCGCTGTCCGCGTACCAATGGGCGCCCGCCACGGCGGGCCGGAAGGCCGGCTCGCGGGCGAGGAGCGCATCGCGCTCCAGGAGTTCGACGTGGTAGCCGCGTTCTCGAACCGCGTCCGCCTCGTGCCGGCCGCGCTCGAGTCCCGCCTTCGTCAGGCACACCTCCAACCAGCCGCCGCGGCGGTAGTCGCAGTCGATCGGCTCGGCGGCGAGCAGCTCCTCGAAGCAGTCGCGGGCGGGCCAGCCCATGTCGCACAACACATCCATGCAGTGGTGCAGATGGGTCCTGGTGCAGTTGCGGTGGAATGTGGCGAGCCAGCGAACGAGGGCCATGCTCGCCCGGGGCTGGATGTAGAGCGGACTGGTGGGGTCGAGCATCCACTTGATGCCCTGGAGCGCCAGCCCGGGACGGGTGAGGGGCGGGTGGCCGATCGATACCAGGCCGGCGTTGCCGTAGGAGGCGCCGCTGCCGATGGCGGACTGGTCCACCACCACCACCTGCCAACCGCGGCGCAGGAGGTGCCAGGCGGCGGAAAGGCCGACGATTCCGGAGCCGATCACCAGGGCGGTAGACATGGGAGGGGCAGCGTATCCGTCAGGAGCAGGGGCTGGAAGGCGCGAGAGCGCGTGCCGAGCGGGGAGCGCCGGACGCTGAGCGATGACCAGGATCGGGCGCCGTGCACCGACTCGCCGTTTCGGCGACAATCACGATGTTGCGCCTTCCGTCCGCGACGTGCCGTTGCCCATGCCGCTGCCGCCCGACTCCCATTCTCACCAAGCTGCCGCCGGCTCCAACGCGCCAGCACCGCAGAGCCGCGAAACGGAGCTCGGAGCCAGGGATCCCGGGGCCGAAGCGGTCGGGAGGCAGCAGGCGGTGCGACCGGTCGCGGTCTCGGTGGTGGTTCCCACGTTTCGCGAGGCTCTCAACCTGCCGATCCTGGTGCCGGAGATCTGCGCCGCGCTCGATGGCGCCGACCTGCCGCACGAGGTGATCGTGGTCGACGACGACTCCAACGACGGCACCGTCGAGGCGGTGGCGGCGTTGGCCCGTACGCTGCCCGTTCGCCTGGTGGTGCGCCGCGGCGAGCGCGGTCTCTCGAGTGCGGTCGTGCGCGGCTTCCGCGAGTCGCGGGGTCGCGTGCTGGTGTGCATGGACGCCGACGGATCGCACCCGCCGTCGGCGTTGCCGGCGCTGGTCCGGCCCGTGCTCGACGGGGAAGCGGACTTCGCCGTCGGCAGCCGCTACGTGGTCGGCGGCTCCACCGACGAGTCGTGGAGTGCGATGCGCCGGCTCAACTCGCGGGTGGCGACCATGATGGCGTGGTCGCTCACGCGGCTGCGCGACCCGATGTCGGGGTTCTTCGCGATGCCGAAGTCGCTGTTCGACCGCATCGGTTCGTTCCAGCCGACGGGATTCAAGATCGGTCTCGAACTCGTGGTGCGCAGCGGCTCGTCGCGCTGCGTCGAGGTTCCCATCCACTTCCGCGACCGGCAGCGCGGCACCAGCAAGCTGGGCATGCGGCAGCAGGCGGAGTATCTCATTCAGGTCGTGACGCTTCATGGCTTGAAGCGGCGTGCGCGGCAGTTCGATTGACGATTTGCGGCGGCCCCGGCTTCGCCCGCAGCCCGCGGCAGATGGCGAGTCCCGAATGCGAGCCGTTGGCGAGGACCGGCGAGGGAAGCACCTCCACGCGGTCGAACCACGCCGCGCTCGCCGGGTCGATCGGCGACTCCGACACGAGGACGCAGTCGGTGCCGAGCCAGCGCTCGCGGGTGGTCCAGTAGGGAAACGACAGGCCGATGTCGTCCAGGATCCAGCCGCTGGTGGTCGTGCTGCTGGCCCTCGCGGGAGGCGCGAGCGGCGCCCGGTAGAACGCGATCAGGCTGGCCATCTTGTAGTGGCCGAAGCCGATCACCAGCGGTTCGCGGCCCGTCTCCGACCGAAGCGTCCCAACGGCGTCGTCCACGCGCTGGGCAAGGGCCCGCCAGTCGTTGAGGCCGCGAACGCCGCCAAACCTCGCCCAGCCGAAGGCGAGGGGCACGGCGACGACGATGCAGGCGAGGAGGCAGCCGGCAGCCGTGACGCTCAGTGGCGGCGGAAGCTCGATTCGACCGGTCACGCTTCGCCATCCCCGCCATTCCGCAATCACATGGTTCGCCGCCGCGGGCAGGAGCGACGGGAAGGCCGGAAGCAGCCAGTTGATGTGCACCTGCTGGCGCGGGGCGTTGGCGAGAAACACAAGGAAGAGGGGCAGGCTGAAACTGGTCGCGAGTACAAGTGCAGGACGCGCCCGGGCAAGCCTCCGCAACGAGCGCCACCACACCGCAACGCCCGCCAGCAGGGGCACCGGCGTCAGGACCGCCAACCAAACCAGCGGGAAGACGGCCATGCTCCTCCACCATCGCACCGGTTCCACGAAACGTCCCGCGGCCTGGAACCGGAAGCTCGCCCAGTCGTGCTGGGCATTCCACACCACGACCGGCGCGAAGCAGGCGACGGCGATCGCCGCCGCCACGTACGGCCAGGGACGGCGAAACTGCGCCCGCCAGGCGGGATGCCAGGCGACCGCCAGCAGTCCACCCACACCCAGGAAGACCCCGGTGTACTTGCTCAACATGGCGGCGCCCATCGAGATGCCAGCGACGACCCAGGCCCAGGCACGCCCGGTGCGGACCGCCACGCTGAAGGCGGCGAGGCACGCGGCCCACGAGAGGAGCAGCGCGCCGTCCATGGTGGTCACCAGGCCGGTCAGGAAGTAGATCGGCAGCACCTGGAGCGACAACGCGCTCACGAGCGCGGCCCGCTTCGAGAACCACTGTCGAGCGAACAGAAAGAGGACGACGCTGGCCGAGAGCATGGCGGCCAGGTTGGCACTGCGCACGCCCCACTCGGTGTCGCCGAAGAGCGCGGTACCCAGCCAGATCACCCAGGCGACCATCGGCGGATGATCGAAGTAGCCCCAATCGAGATGCTGTGCGTACATCCAGTAGTACGCCTCCTGCGAGAACAGGGGCATGGCAATCGCCGCCACCAGCCGCAGGGCGAGCGCCAGCGCCAACAGCGTCAAGAGGACGCCGGTGCGCGGCCAGAGCTTCGACGGGCGCAGGGATGGACGGCGTGAGGACATCGGCCAGCGAGGTGTGTCCGGGTACTGGTCTGGGGACGGTGCGTTCTGGGCGCGGCCTGGACGGGGCCGGGGCGGAACGAAACGGATGGTATCGGGAGAGGATCCCCGACCGGCATCGATCGGTGCAGGTCCTGCACGCTCGGTCCGTCAACCCTGGCGCAGAGGCCATGTACCTGCGAACGAGAGCCGGCCCGCCGCGAACGGCGGGCCGGCGAGTCGGGTGTTCAGCCAGAACGACGACGCAGCCGCCTGCTAGTGCCCGGCCTTCTCCTGATAGCGCTTCAGCGTCTCCTTGATGCTGTCGCCCATCGGGCCGTCCGGCGCCAGCTTGGCGGCCTTCGTCTGGACCTCGATCGCCTTCGCGACCTCGCCCGAATCGAAGAGCACGCGGGCCAGCGTGTCCAGGATCGCCGCGTCCTCGCCCTTCGTGATCTCGTTGGCCTGCTCGGCGGCCTGCCGGGCGAACTTGAGGTCGCGCGACGTCACGCCGGCGTCGTCCACCACGAACCACGCGAGCTGGTTCATCACCATGGCGTTGTCGCGATGCGCGGCGAGGATCTCGTTGCCGTAGCGGTAGGCCGCGGCCGGATCGTTCATCTTGGAGAGCATCGTCTCGAACTTCGCGATCTTGAACTGCGGATTGTCGGGCGCGATCCTGATCAGCTCGTCGTAGTTCTTCATGACGGTCGACCAGTCGCCGTCCTTGATCGCCTGACGCAGCGCCGCGTTCCGCTTCGACATCTCCATCTCGACCTTGATGTCGTTCTCGAAGGTCTGCTTGAAGGCGCGGCTGTCCCACGTGCCCTTGACGATCTTCTCCATCGGCTCGTCGAGCGTCATCGGGTGGCCGATCCACTCGATCGTCCCGCCCTTGCCGATCACGAACGCCGTCGGAATGCCGCGCTGGAGCGCGGCCTCCATGTAGGCCTTGTGCGTGGACCGGTCGGGATCGGTCGCCATGGTGTACTTCGTCTTCGCGTCCCACGCCGGATCGGCGAGGAAGGGGCCGACCTTCTCCATGGGCTCGTCGCTGACGCCGATGAAGGTGACGCCGTAGTCCCGGTACTTCGCCTGCATCTCGCTGATGTGCGGCATGCTCGCCTTGCACGGACCGCACCAGGTGGCCCAGAACTCGAGCACGTAGATCTTGTCGGGATCCCAGGCGGCAACCTTGTCGCCCTTGACCCAGTTGGAGATGTCCACGGCCGGCGCCTTGTCGCCGATCGTGAGCTTGAGCTGCGGCTGCTCGTCGCCCGCAAAGGCGGCGGCGCCGAGGGCCGCGACCGCGGCGGCGATGATGGCACGTCCGTACATGGTTGGACTCCTTGGCAGGACCGGCGGCCGGGCGCCCGGGAACGTGCCCGGACGGAGGGCCGCTGTTTGACCTCCAATGATACCGGCTGGGGCCCGCGGCGCTGCCGTTTCGCCCGGCTATGCTGCCGACCATGAAGGCCTCCCTGATCGACGGCAAGACGCTGGCGGCGGATGTGCGGGAGGAGGTGGCGTCGCGGGTGCATCGCCTGGTGGCGTCGGGACGGCCGGTTCGGCTCGATGCCGTCCTCGCGGGCGGGGATGCCGGAGCCGTTCTCTATGCGGAGAGTCAGGCGCGAACCTGCGAGGAGGTGGGCATCCAGTACCACCTCCACCGGCTCGACGCGAACGCCTCCTACGCGGACGTGGCCGGTCGTGTGCTGCTGCTGAACAAGGATCCCCAGGCCTCGGCCGTGATGGTCCACCTCCCGCTGCCCGCGGGCGTGGACACGGAGCGTGTGCAGTCGCTCATCGATCCCCACAAGGACGTCGAGGGCGTCAACCCCGCCAACATCGGCAACGTCGTCTACGGGCGGCGGAGCCTCGTGCCGTGCACGGCGCTGGCCACGATCCGGATGATCGAGCACACGGGCATCGACCTGCGCGGCAAGGTGTGCGTGGTGGTCGGTGCGAGCAACATCGTGGGCAAGCCGATCGCGGTGCTGCTGATGCGAGCGGAAGCCACGGTGGTTTCGACGAACATCCACACCGTGGACCTGGCGTCGCACACGCGCATGGCCGACGTCCTGATCTCCGCGGCCGGCGTGCCGGGGCTCATTACCGCCGACATGGTGAAGCCCGGCGTCG
>JAGQOG010000418.1 GCA_020427695.1 Phycisphaerales bacterium | reverse complement strand
GCGGTGATGTAGAGCGGCGCCTGCCCCTTGCCCGCCTTGCCCCGGGAGCGCAGGACCACGTTCCCGTGACGGTCGCGCTCGAACGACAGACGCTTGGCTCGCTTCTTCGCCCAGGACTGGATCCAGCGCACCACCCGCTGCTCGCGCCCGGCGGCGGTGGGGATGGAGGTGATCTCGAGGAGCCACTGCTCGTGGGTCGCTCGACGACGATCGGAGGGAGCGGTCATGGAAGGAATGGTAGTGGAGTCGCCAGGGGTTCCCCATGTGGGGTGGCGCACGTTGGGTGCCACGGCCATCTTGGCCGTGAAGAACGTGCAGCGCCTCGCCGCACGGCCTGGAAGGCCGTGGCACCCTCGCGTGGCACCCTCGAGACGTGCACGTCGGGTGTCATCGGGACACCGGGGCGGATCCGTTCCGCTGCCCTTACCATTCCGATCATGCCGCTCTCCCCCGTGCCCGAGATCCTGGACGAACTGCGAAACGGACGCGTCGTGGTGCTGGTGGACGACGAGGCCCGGGAGAACGAGGGCGACTTCATCTGCGCGGCGGAGCACGTCAGCATCGAGGTCATCAACTTCATGACCCGCGTCGGAGGCGGCTACCTTTGCGTCGCGATGACGGGTGCGGACTGCGACCGCCTGAGCCTGGTCCCGCAGGCCTCGATCAACACCTCCGTCCGCGGGACGCCGTTCACCGTGAGCGTGGACGGACACCCGCGCCACGGCGTCGGCACCGGCATCTCCGCCCGCGATCGGGTCCGATCGATCCAGCTCCTGATCGATCCGTCCACGACCCCCGACGACTTCGTTCGACCTGGCCACATCAACCCGCTGCGGGCCCGCGACGGTGGCGTGCTCGTTCGGACCGGCCAGACCGAGGGTTCGGTTGACCTCTGTCGTCTCGCCGGTCTCCATCCGACATCGCTGCTCATCGAGGTTGTCCGTCCCGACGGCGAGATGGCACGGATGCCCGATCTCGAGCGCCTGTGCGCCGAGCACGGCCTGAAGATGTGCTCGGTGGAGCAGGTGATCGAGTACCGCCTGCAGCGCGAAACGCTCATCAGCCGCATCGAGCCGCGTGGAGGATCGCCGATCGAAACGCCATGCGGGTGCTTCAACCTCATCGCCTACCAGAGCCAAGTCGATGCACTGCCGCACCTGGCCCTCACGGTCGGCGGCGTCGGCGACCTCGACGACTCCGGCTCCGTGGTGCCGCATCACGAACCGGTGCTGGTGCGCATGCACCGACGGGACCTCCTGGGCGACATCTTCGACGAGCGGAGCCATCCCAGCGGGCAGCAGTTGCGATCGTCGCTGCGGCAGATCCAACGGGCCGGTCGCGGCGCGCTGGTGTACCTGCGTCCCGAGGGATCGGGCGACGACTTCCGGGCCCGGCTCCAGCGCATCCGGCGCCCGGAGACGGACGACGTCAACGTGCCAGATCTCACCCGGGTCGAAGGGATGGGCGGCCGCGCCCAGCCGATGGACCGCCGCGACTTCGGCGTCGGGGGCCAGATTCTGCGCGACCTGGGTCTCAGCCGGTTGCGCGTGCTGACCAACTCGCCCAAGAACATGCCGGGGCTCCACGCGTTCGGCTTGGAGATCGTGGACCAGGTGGCGATTGAGGCGGAGCAGCGTCAGGAGGTGGGGTGAGGTGGTCGGGGGTCGGGGGACGGGTACTCGGTATCAGGTATCGGGTATCAGGTGGCGCGGGAACGGTTGGACGCGAGAGACGAATAGGACACGGGGAAACGTTCGGCGGGCCGACGTGCAGGCACGTCGACCCGCAGGAGAAATGGGGTTCAACACAACAACTCCCCACACATCCCTCGCGGCCTCCCACCTGATACCCCTCGCCACGCGTCATTCGGTCCCAAGAGCCCGCGCGCTCCAACGCCCCCAACCACCCCCCGCATCCGCCACCTGATCCCCCGCGCGACGCGATCTTCGTTCCGAAGGGCCCGCATCCCCGACCACCTCTCACCGACCACTCGTGCCCGCCCACAACGACCCCTCCCTCTCCCGCACCGACTGGTCCCTCTTGGGGCATCTCCACTCCGGCGACCAGGCCCGCGAGTCGGACGCCCTGGACCGGCTCATCCGGCGCTACTGGCCGGCGGTGTACGCCTTCATCCGGAGAACCGGGCGCGACGTGCACGCCTCCGCCGATCTCACCCAGGCGTTCGTGGCCGACGTGTTGATCGGACGGCGACTCATGCACGAGGCCGACCGCAACCGGGGACGCTTCCGGTCGTTTCTCATGCAGAGCCTCCGCAATTTCCTTCACGAGCAGCACCGCCATGCGACGAGGGCCAAGCGAGCGCCATCGACTCAGGCGATCGTGGCGCTGGAGGAGCAGCGCGTTCCGGGTGACGCCAGCGCGGAGGGATCCCCCGAGGAGGCCTTCGACGCGGCGTGGTGCCGCGAGTTGATCATGCGGGTGCTGCGGACCGTGTCCGACGCATGCAAGCGCGACGGCCTCGAAGACCACTGGGCGGTGTTCGACGCCCGGGTCGTGCAGCCCATGCTGACCGGCGCCGTGCCGCCGGACAACGCGATCCTCGCCGCGCGACTCGACCTCCCGAGCGCGGTGCACGCGTCGAACCTGCTGGTGACCGTGAAGCGGCGATTCGCCCAGGCGCTGCGGAAGGAGATCTCCCGGACGGTCCGGAATCCCGCGGATGTGGACGACGAACTGCGCGAGCTCCTCGGATTCCTCGGTCGCCGGAAGTAGCCCGCGGACAGCCTTGGCGGATCCAGCATGCACGACGATCACGGCGCATCCTCCCCTTCCGATCCCTCGTCAGGGTCCCCCGGCCCGCCGCCCGATCCGCAGGAGGCCCTGCGGGCGCCGCTCCACTGGGCGCTCGATTCCGGCGCCGATCCGCATCTGGCCGCCGCCAACTGGTTGGCCCGCGACCTCGCCCCGGGAACCCCGGACGCGATCACGCTGGTCTCCGATCCGACCACGCCGCTCGCCACGCTCGCCCTCGCCAAGGAGGCCTTCAAGACGATGCGGCTGGTGGGCGACTCCGCGCGCGACCGGCGACTGGGCGGGAACCTCTACCTCGCGGCAATCGCCTCCGCGCTCGTGCATCACGGTGCGCGGATCAGTTCGCAGTCCGATGCGACCCTGCGCCGCGCCCTGCAACGGCTCCGGGAGGACGACGCCCAACCGCCGCGCCTTCGGCTGGTGGCGGAATCGGCGCTGGCCTGCCTGCCGCCACGCAGCCCGAAGACGCGGCCGCCCGGAGGTTGACGGCTGCTGCTACCCTACCGCCGTGACTCCGGAACGCCTCGAAGACCGCATCGCTCGCGCGTTCCCCCGGCGCGCCACGGGCATCGCCGGGATCGGTCTCGTCCTGGCGGGGATCCTCGGCGGCGGTTGCAGCGGCGTTCGATACAACGCGAGCAAGGCAACCGATCCCTATCCGGAGCGGCTGCACACGCTGGACACGATCGACATCCAGGTGTTCCACGAGAGCGAGTCGATCCTGCTCGTGAACGCCACGTTGCGGGACTTCGACGGCTTCCGGTTGTGGGTCAACCAGCGCTACGTGCGCGAGGTGGAGTCGTTGAAGGCGGGCGAACAGCTCCGGTTGCCGCTCAACCAGTTCTGGGATCAGTGGGGAGGCGGCCCCAATCCCGGGGGGCTCTTCCGCCGCTACGAGCCCACGCCGGTGCGGCTGGTCGAGATCGAGGTCGACGACGCGACGCCCATGGTCGGCCTGGTGGCCGTGCCGACCAACGAGGAGCTGGCGTCGATCGTCCGCAACACCGAGCAGCAATAGCGGGACGCCTATCCTCGGTCGCCGGAGCGCCGACGCCGGTCGGTGTGCGCCGATCGGCCCCGTCGCCGCTCACGCGCCGAGTCGCGCCCGCTTCGCCTCCCACTCCGCGATCTCGCGCTTGTTCTCCGTTGCCAGCGGGCTGCCGCTGCGGAGGGCCTCGATCTCGAGCGCCGTCAGGTGCATGCCGTCGAGCCGGTAGTCCTTGAACGCCTCGCAGGAGATCGGCACGATCGGCTGGAGCAGCGCGAACATGGCGTTGGCGAAGTCGCGGATCTCCGCCTGGGCGTGCGGGTCCATGCGCAGAGACAGGAAGTGGAAGATGTTGTGCAGGTCGCACTTCCAGTACCACTCCGTGTAGACGCTCACCGGCAGCGCCGCGCGGGCGAGCTCGCGGGCGAGGCCCTTCTCGGTGAGCGCGAGATACGCCTGGTAGTTCTCCTCCGCACGGTCGAGCAGGGAGAGGAACTCCTCCGCCGTGGCGTGATCCACCGGCGTCTCGCCGCCCTGGCGATTGGTCGCGCTCTGCTGCCGGATGTTCTCCAGCGTCGGCCGGTAGAAGCGGTCGGGCACGATCGAGTAGCGAGCCGAGTACTCGTTCACGTTCGCCGTGCGGTGACGGATCCACTGCCGGGCCACGAAGATCGGCATGGCGATGTGGAACTTGAACTCCACCATTTCGAACGGCGTCGTGTGACGGTGCCGCAGGAGGTACCGGACAAGCCCGCGATCCTCGGACACCTTCTTCGTGCCCTGCCCGTACGAAACGCGCGCGGCCTGCACCACCGCGAAGTCGCCCGTTTGGCCCTCCGGCACCAGCCGCGGCATGGCGTCCACCAGGGCGACGAAGCCGTGGTCGAGCACGGGAATCTCGAGCCGTGCCGCGCCAGCCATCACGTCCACCAGGGGACCCTCGGGTTCGATGCGGCGGATGGAGGGGACGGCGGTGTCGCGGGTCGGCGCGGTGGCGTCGGTGCGTGTGGTCATCGGCAATACCTCGACTCTTCCCTGGATGGGTCTCGGTGGATTCGCGGGGGAAGCGGTTGGGAGAACATCGGAACCGGCGGATCCGGTCCGGGCTGGGGCAGAATACGCGCGGCCGGCGGTCGGTGCCCGCCCACAACTTTCCCCGACAACACGCCCCGATGCCCACTGCGCTTCGCGCCACCGTTCCCGAGGCTACGTGGTCCCTTCGGCGAGCCGCTTCGCTTCGTCGCGAATGCCCCGCAAGGCCGTCAGATGGGCGGTCGTCCACACCTGGGTCGCCGTTCGGCGCCCGATCGCCACGCCGCTCGCGGTCGGGTCGCCGTCTCGATCGGCTTCGTCGCCGAGCCCCGCCGACTGGCTCGAGCGGACGCGTGCCATGACGCGATCCCTGATGTCCGCGGCGTTGTCCACCCCCTCGATCACACCCTGATGACCGGTTGATCCACGCTCCGGGGAAGCCGCGCCGGAGCCGCCGCCGGCGGTCTCGACGAGCACGTTCGAGATTCCGAAGATCCGCTGGAGCGGACCCTGTGTGATGTGGACGTTCTGGACGTTCTCGAAGGTGATCGTGACTTCGGCGATCTCCATGATTCCGCGACGGATGCGCAGGCTTCGTTCGGTCATCAGGTACCAGGTGGTGTCGAAACGAAGGTGGATGGCGATGTAGGCGAGAATGTCCGGAACCACGGCCAGCAGGAACGCGGGGATCGCCAGCAGGATGCCAAGCCACGGGACGGCGACGGCGATCAGCAGCCAGAGGAAGAGGATGGCGAGGTCGATCGCCACCAGCGCCAGCCAGAAGTAGAACTTCAGGTAGCGCAGATAGCCGTCCGAGGGCTGGAAGACCAGCAGGTCGTCGCCGGGGGCCACGGGGAGCGATGGTGGTTCCTGCGGCACCTTGAAGAGACCGGCGAGCACCCCCCACACGCCCTGGTACACCCACTCGGCGGCTCGGCGACCGGCGCTGGACGCGTGTGTGGTCATGGCCGCGCCTCCGTGCCGGGCACCCGTTGGAGCAGCCCGTGGATCTCCTGGAGGAGCGCGAGCGCTTCGTCCCTTGTTCCAGCGTCGGCCGGCGCCGCGAGACTCGGTGCCGCGGACTCCGCGCGACTCGGCATGTCCGGCGCGGCACCGCGCATCTTGCCGTACAGGAAGTCGCGCAGCGCCTCCGCCTCGAGAATGCCGTCGATCACCATCTCGGCCGAGGACGAGCCCGATGCGGTCTGGATCCCCACCGATGCCAGGCCGAACCAACGCTGGATCAGGTTCCTGGTGACCTGGATGTCCTGGATGCGCCGGTAGGTCAGGTGAATCTCGCGGCGGAACAGGATGCCCCACGACATCGACACGCCCTTGTCGTCGAAGCGGTAGCGGAGCGTTTCGTACTTGAAGAAGAGCGGAAGGACCACGATCGGGAACGCGACCAGTGCCAGCGCGGACACCAAGAGGTAGTACCGCATCAGCATCGGGTCGGGCCGGGTGATGCCCGAGGGGTCGAACGAGCCGGCGTTCGGATTCTGTTCCATGGGGAGACTCCAACGATCGCGGCCGCACAGGCACGTTGGGTTGTTGGGACCCGGGGGTGCGGAATTCGGCGCCGGACGATGCCGTCACTCCGCTGGCGCGGTCCCCGGAGCGTTCGCACTGGCGCGGAGGCGAGCAGTCTCGTCCGAGGCCGCCCGTACCCACCCGTTGACGAGGTCCAGCACCCCCTGCGAAGTGGGATGACCGCCCGAGGTGAGGGTCGGTGGCAGATCGTGGTGGGGCTGGTACTGGACGGACACCCACCGCAGCGCATCGCCCAACCGCTCCGGCCAGTTCGAAGCGTCGAGTTCGTCCCCGGCGCCCGCGGTCTCGGCGCTCTTGGGCCAACCCGCGCTCGCCAGAGGCGAGGTGCCGGCCAGCGTCAGGTCGAGGCTTGAGGCGTAGGGCGTCGCCGACAGTTCCGCGTCCGTGATCGGGAATCGGCCCTGCTCCACGTCGGCATGAACAAGGACCGCCCACGCCACGATGCGAAGGGCGTCGTCCGTT
>JAGQOG010000417.1 GCA_020427695.1 Phycisphaerales bacterium | reverse complement strand
TGGCGCACGTGGTGGCGCGGGGATTCAACCTCTACCTGCCCATTCCGTTTGCACGCCGTTGCGTGATCACCTCCGATCAAGGCGGCTTCTACTACCAGGTCAACGTGCGCCAATACGACCCCGGGACGGCGGTCGCAAGCGCGACGAGGGCGGATCTCGAGTCGCTCGGCCGTGTCGACGCACCGGCTCAGCGTGCCCTCGCCGATCGACTGGGTCCGGCCGATCGGCTCCTGGCCACGACGGAGGATCCGCTGACCGCCTTGGCGCCTGGCGGCGCGTGCGATGTGACGTTCGCCGCCCGCGACCGCGCGATCGGAGGCGTGTTGGTGATCGCCCCCGCCGGCGAGGCCGCACTGCGCGAGCTGGTGCTGGTCGCCGAGTTCGACGGCTCGCGCACCATCGAGTGCCCCCTCGGCGACTTCTTCGGTTCGGGTGTTGGTGCCAACCCGTTTGCCGACTGGTACCGCCGCGTCGCACGCGATGGCGAACGGGCCGAGCTGCGATCGAACTGGGTCATGCCGTTCCGCGAGCATGCGCTGCTGCGGGTCGAGAATCGTGGAGCCGCCGTGCAACCGGTGGCCATCCGCGCCGTGACCGTGCCGTTCCCATGGGACGATCGGACCATGCACTTCCACGCGACCTGGCGCCACGATCCCTCGATCCCCGTCCTGGGCGGACAGGGCACCGCCGATTGGACGATGCTCGGCGTCGAAGGTTCGGGCACGATGGTGGGCGACAGCCTCGCCGTGACCAATCCGGTCGAGGCGTGGTGGGGCGAAGGCGACGAGAAGATCGTCGTGGACAGCGAAGCGTTCCCCTCCCACTTCGGTACCGGCACCGAGGACTACTACGGCTACGCCTGGTGCTGCAACGAGTCGTTCGACCACGCGTTTCACGCCCAGCCCCGCTGCGACGGCCGTGCCCATGGCAACAACTGGGGTCACACGTCGGTGAGTCGGGTGCGCAGCCTCGACGCGATCCCCTTCCGATCGTCGATCCGGTTCGACCTCGAGTTGTGGCATTGGAAGGCATGTTCGGTGGCCTACGCCGGCACGTCCTTCTTCTACGCCCGGCCCGGGGCGCGGGTGGTCGGACCGGCGACCCCGGCGACGGGCACGGCGCTGCGCGTGCCGGTGCCAACCCCGCTCCCACCCCCGTTCGTCATGGAGGGTGCCATTGAGATTGAGGCCCTGCGCGTCGCCGATCGAAGCGAGGGGCTTCCCGTGGTCGTGCAGGACCTGCGCGGATTCGCCCGGAACGCCTGGAGCGACGATCGGCACCTTTGGGTGCAGGGTCGAGGCCCAGGCGACTTCGTCGCGGTCGAGATTCCGGTGCCGCATCCCGGTCGCTGGACCGTCCAGCTTCATGCGACCCGAAGCTGGGACTACGGCATCGTCCGCTTCGCGTTGTTCGATCTCGGCGCACCAACGACGCACACGAACGAACGCGGCCCCTTGGCTCCGCCGGTCGAGATCAACCTGTTCAGCGGTGCCCATGGAGGCGATGCCAACCGCGCCGTGCCGTCCGGCCCGATCGATCTGGGGACCGTCCGCATTTCGGGTCCGCTGCTCTTGCGGGCGGAGGTGACGGGTCACGATCCCGCGAGCCGGGGAAACGGGTCGTACTTCGGGCTCGACTGTGTCATCTTGACGCCCGAGGCGAACGAGTAGTCCCCATCGGTCGGTCGTTCGACGCGGGACGGTTGTGGACGTCGGCCCAAGGCAACCAGCGGGCCCGGAAGCCCGTTCCGGGCGTCAACGGGCTGCTAGACTTCCGGCATGACTACGGCCTCCAAGCCGTCTCCCGAGACCCCGACCAAGAGCCCGAGCAAGCTCCCGGGCAGCGGGCCGAGTGTCCCGACGCCCGCGGTGCCGGTCGGGGTCGAGGCCGGCAGCCCCTCGGGCGGACTCGCGGCCCCGGTGACGATCCGGACCCTCATGCGGATGCGGGAGCGGGGCGAGAAGTTCGCCTGCCTGACCTGCTACGACGCCACGACGGCCCGATGGCTGGAGCGGGCTGGCATCCCGGTGCTCCTGGTGGGCGACACCGCTGCCGAGATGATCCTCGGACTCCCGGGCACGATCCACGCCACCATGGATTTCATGGTGATTCTGACCGCCGCGGTCAAGCGGGGCGCCCCGAAGGTCATGGTCATGGCAGACATGCCGTTCATGAGCTACCAGGTGGACGACTCGGAGGCACTGCGCAACGCGGCCCGATTCATGACCGAGGGGCGGGCGGATGTGGTCAAGCTGGAAGTGGACCGATCCCACGCCGCGCTGGTCGAGAAGATGGCACGGGCGGGCATCCCGGTGGTTGCGCACATCGGATCACGACCCCAACTCGCCAAGCTCCGGGGCGGCTACTCCGCCGCGGGACGGACGGTTCCGGAGGCGCACCACCTCATGGCCGACGCCGCCGCCCTCGAGGCCGCCGGCGCCGCGCTCCTCCTCGTCGAAGCAGTCCCCTTGGAGGTGGCCGAACGGATCGTGCAGCGGGCAACCGTGCCGGTGATCGGCTGCGGGGCGGGGCCCGCCTGCGATGGGCAGGTGGTGGTTCTCCAGGACATCCTCGGCCTGACCGATTGGCAGCCCGCGTTCGCCCAGCCGCTCGCCTCGATCGGCGAACAGCTCGCGTCCGCCGCCCGACTCTGGTCGAGTCGCGTGAGGGAGGGGGAACTCGGCGACCACCCGTACCGAATGGTGGATGGCGGGCTCGCTGGGACGTGACCTCTTTCGACCGAGCCCCTTGGGGACCGACATGCGATCGCTCCAGAACTACGGACCCAGTCTCGTCGTCTTTTGCACGGCGGTGGGCGTTCTTCTCATCGGCCCGCGGGCGGTGCGCTCGCTGACCTTCGCCGAGACCGAAGCCCGGATCGTCCAAGCGTCGAGCCGGCTTGGCGAGAGCAATATCCTCGAGCTGTTCAACCAGGCCAGCCGCGACCTGTCCATCGTCGTCGAGCCGTCGGTGGTGCATGTCAGCACCGCCGCCCCGATCCAGAACCGCAGCGGCATCGACGAGCAGGTGACCTCGTCGGGCTCCGGCTGGATCTACGACGAGCTTGGACACGTGGTCACCAATGCCCACGTCGTCGATGGGGCTTCGATCATCCAGGTGCAGCTCTACACGGGCGAGTACTTCGACGCGGAGCTGGTGGGCATCGACCTTCGATCGGACATCGCGGTGCTCAGCGTTCCCGCGGGCCATCTCGTTCCCGCGCGGCGCGGCTCCATGGCGAACGTCCAGCAAGGCGACTTCGTCTTCGCGTTCGGATCTCCGTTCGACTTCCGCTTCTCGATGTCGGCGGGCATCGTCTCGGGTCTGGGCCGATCCGCCGGGTTGGTGGACATCGAGCACGAGAACTTCATTCAGGTCGATGCCGCGATCAATCCCGGAAACTCCGGCGGCCCGCTCACCGACGTCGATGCCCGCGTGATCGGCATGAACACCGCGATCGCCACCGGCCGCGGAGGCGCACCCGGACAGGGCCTGTTCGCCGGGATCGGACTGGCCATCCCCATGTCGATGATCGAATCGGTCGTGGACCAGATCATCGAGAAGGGGGAGGTCGAGAAGGGCTACATGGGCGTGAGCGTCAATCGGCTGATCCCCCGAGTAGCCCGGACGCTCACCTACAACGGCGACGGGGTGCTCATCACCAGCGTGACCGCCGGCGGCCCCGCCGACCAGGCGGGGCTCCGGCCGAACGACATCGTGACGCATGTCGATGGGCAGGCGGTCTTCAGCACGCCGCAGATTCCCTCGATCGTGGCCTCCCATCGGCCGGGCGAGACGGTCATGTTCCGGATCTGGCGTCTCGACCAGGTGCACGGCGGCGTCGCCATGGAGATCCCCGTCACCCTCGATCGCCTCGATCCCGCGGTGATCTCGGTGCGCACAGCGCGGTTCCTCGAGGACTACGGCCTGATCGACCTCGCGACCGCGAATGCGGAACGAGCCGCCGAGTTCGGGGTGTCGCCGGAGCGGGGTGTGCTCGTCCGCGGTGTTCTGCCGCGTTCGGATGCCGCCGCCGCGCTTGAGCCGGGCTCGATCATCGTCGCCGTGAACGACCAACCGATCACGAGCCTGGACGAGCTCTACGTCCGCCTCGAGCGGCAGCGGAGCTTCCTCCAGCTTCGTGGCCTGGCGGGCGTGGCGATGCTGCGCGTGGTCACCCCCCGCGGCCAGGTGCTCGACCTCAAGGTGCCGATCGATCAGGGGCCGTGACGGCCGGAGCGCCGGCGAGACGCGCCGCTCGTTTCTGTCGGCACGAACCCGCAATCGCCGATACAGCGCAACTATGGCCCGTTCCAACGCAGCGGCACTGCGCGCGTCGCAGACCGAAGGCGCTCCACTGTCGTTCCTGCCCCCAGCCTCCATGACCCGCCGCGTGCTTTGGGTGGTCTTGGCGGGCATCTGGGCGTTCGCAGTCCTCTCGTTGGCGTCGTTCAACGCCTCGGACTGGCCGTCCCACGTGGTGGCGGTGCACAACCAGCCTCCTCGGAACTTCGGCGGCAACGCCGGTGCGGCGCTCTCCTACGGGATGCTCCGCTCGTTCGGGTACGGCAGTTGGTTGATCCTCCTCGCAATCGGCGGCTGGCTGGGCGTGACCGCCTCTGGCCGGCAGCTCGGCCACCCGCTCGTCCGGCTGGTCGGCGTGCTGCTCATGGCCGTCTCGATCGCCGGTCTGCACGCCCTGTGGCTCCCTGATGTCGGTCCGTTGGCGGGCATCAAGCCCGGCGTCCTCGGGCTGTTCGCGACCTCGGAGCTGATCGCCCGTTTCAGCCCGGTGGTGGTGGCGCTCGTCCTGCTCACCGGTCTGTCCGTCGGGGGCGTCATCGCGGCGGACGAGTTCCTCTTGGCCGCGTTGCGTCGCGTTCCGGCGGCAGCGGCGGCGGTGGCGAGCGGGATTCGCTGGCTCGATCCGCGGCCGGCATGGGCGGCGGTCTCGGCCTGGCGCGAACGGCGAGCCATCCGCCGGGAGGAGGCGCTCGTTCGAGGTCCGGCGACCGGCCGCCGCGGGCGGTCGCGCGGTCGATCGGGTGATGCCATCGATCCGGACGCCGGCGGACTGGGTGGAACAGAGTCGTTCGGACTGGACGAGGTCGCCGTGTACGACGATCCCGACGAACTCGAGGACGAGCTGGAGGAGGAACTCGAAGACGGGGCGGACGACGAGGATGAGGACGAACTTGAGGACGAGGACGACGACGAGTACGAGGACGACGACGAACTTGAGGACGAGGAGTACGAGGAGGACGAGGAGTACGAGGAGGACGAGGAGGACGAGGAGGCCGAGGCCGAGGTCTCGGCCGCCGCGTCGCGCCGCCTCTCGAACGAAGAGCTGCGGGAGAAGATCGCCAAGCTCCCGTTGCGCATGACCGGCGGCAGCCGGCCGGTGGCACGAGACGAGGACATCCCCCGGCAGGAGAGCTTCGAGGGCTACCGCTTCCCGATGCTCGACCTGCTGGAGGATCCCGAAGGCAACTACACGGAGAAGATGGAGGCGTTCGTCCGGCAGCAGGCGGGCACCCTGGAGCAGACGCTCCAGACCTTCTCGATCGATGCCGAGGTGGTCGGCATCGAGAGTGGTCCGGTGGTGACGCTGTTCTCCGTGCAGCTCGCACCGGGCACGCGGGTGGCACGACTCCAAGCGATCTCGAGCGACATTGCCCGGAGCCTCCAGGCCCAGAACATCCGCATCATCGCCAACATGGCGGGCAAGACGACCGTCGGCATCGAGGTGCCCAACCTGCACAAGGAGAAGGTACGGCTCAAGGAGCTCATGTCCGGCGGGCACGCGGCCAAGATGGGGCTGCCGATGTTCCTGGGGAAGGACGCCTCGGGCGAGCCGCTCGTCGCCGACCTGACCAAGATGCCGCACATGCTCATCGCGGGCACCACGGGCAGCGGCAAGAGCGTGTGCATGAACTCGATCATCATGAGCTGGCTCTACACCAAGCGGCCCGACGAGCTCAAGCTCGTGCTCGTCGATCCGAAGATGGTCGAGATGAGCCAGTTCAGCGAGATTCCCCACCTGATGTGCCCGGTGGTCACCGAGATGAGTCGCGCCGCGGCGATCCTCGAGTGGGCGGTGAACAAGATGGAGGAGCGGTACGAGCTCCTTCGAGAGGCGATGGTGCGCGACATCTCCGGCTACAACGCCTTGACCGAGGAGGAGCTCCTGGAGCGATTCGCCCCGGAGAACGAGGTCGAGAAGGCCAAGATCCCGCGACGCATGCCGTACATGGTGTTCGTGATCGACGAGCTGGCCGACCTGATGATGACCAACAAGGAGGTCGAGCACTCGATCGTCCGCATCGCCCAGAAGGCCCGGGCCGTGGGGATCCACCTGATTCTCGCCACGCAGCGGCCGCAGGCGAACGTGGTCACCGGCCTCATCAAGAGCAACATGCCGTGTCGCGCTTCGTTCAAGGTGGCGTCCGGCATGGACAGCCGGATCGTGCTCGACGCGAAAGGCGCCGAGCTGCTGCTGGGCCAGGGCGACATGCTCTTCCTCACGCCGCACACTTCGGAGCTTCGCCGCGCCCAGGGCACGCTGGTCACCGACGCGGAGACGCGCAAGGTGGTGCGGTTCCTGAAGGACGTCGCCACCCCGACCTTCGAACGCAGCCTCGTGTCGCTCCGCACGCCATCCAAGGACGGCGACAGCGAGCCCGGGCTGAGCGCCAACGAGCGCGACCCGCTGTTCGACAAGGCGGTCGAGATCATGATCGAGACGGGTCGCGGCAGCGTGTCGCTGCTTCAGCGGCGCCTCGCGATCGGCTACAGCCGCGCCTCGCGTCTCGTGGACCAGATGGGTCTCGCCGGGATCCTCGGCGAGCACAAGGGATCCGTGGCCCGCGAGGTGGTCATCACCCTGGACGACTGGAAGCAGATGAAGGCGCTGGAGGAGGCGGCCGAGAAGGACGGCACGCTCTTCGCGGGCGACACCGGGGTGAGTGTGGGAACGTCGGCGTAGCAAGTGAGCAGCCGAGGCATCGAGGGATCTGGGCATCGAGGCATCGAGGGTTCAGTTGTCGTGTGCGCTTCGAGGGTGCCACGGCCTTCCAGGCCGTGCGGCGACGCACCGTGCGCGAACCGAGGGTGCCACG
>JAGQOG010000416.1 GCA_020427695.1 Phycisphaerales bacterium | reverse complement strand
GTCCCGGATCCGCGCGCACGGGGACGTCCTCGTCCGCCGACGATCGCACCGTCCCGAGCGTTGAGGTCACGCCGCGCCTCCTCGCACGGCGGGTGCCGCGCGGACCGGAATCGGCGGCGCGCTCGAGGGAGCGAGCGCGTCGCGGAGCATCTCGGCACAGCGCCGCCAGGAGTTGGCGCGGGCATGGGCCAGACATCCGTCGCGGGGAACGTCGAGCGCGCGGCGCGCCGCCGTCGCAAGGTCGTCGTCCAACCAGCCGGTGCGGCCCGGCTGCACCACGTCGATGGGACCGGTCACGGGGTAGGCGGCGATCGGCAAGCCGCAGGCGTTCGCCTCCAGCATCACGATCCCGTAGGTGTCGGTGCGGCTGGGGAACACGAACACGTCGGCGCTGCAGTAGTGGGCCACCAGCTCCTCTCCGAAGCGGTAGCCCGCCCAGTGCACGTCGCGGTGGCGTCGTTCCAGGGCGGCCCGCGCCGGTCCGTCGCCGACCACCATGCGGCTGCCGGGCAACGGTGCCTCCAGGAACGCCTCGATGTTCTTCTCGACCGCGACGCGACCCGCGTACAGAAAGACGGGACGGGGGAGGTCCGTCACCGCCGGGGCAACGGGACGGAACAGGTTCGTGTCCACGCCGCGACACCAGGTCGAGGCACCATTGATCCCGTGCGTCCGAAGCTCCCGCTCGACGCCCGCGGTCGGAACGAGCGTGCACGCGGCCGCCCCGTGGAACCAACGCACGAAGCGCCACGTCACCGACGCGGGAATCCCGAAGTACTGCTTGAGGTAGTGCGGGAACTGCGTGTGGTAGCTGGTGGTGAACGCCGCGCCCCTTCGACGACACCAGGCGCGGGTCGCGAATCCGATCGGACCTTCGGTGGCAATGTGGACGAAGTCCGGCGCAATGGCGTCAACGGCGCGGGCCACGGCCCCTGGAGACGCCAGGGCCAGGCGGATCTCGGGATAGCGCGGCGCCGGAACGGAACGGAAGCAGCCGGGATGCAGCACGTGAACGGCGATGCCGAGCAGCTCGAGCTCGAGGATCACCTGGGCCCAGGTGCGCACGACGCCGTTGACCTGCGGATGCCACGCATCGGTTGCGAGGAGCAGGGTGCCCCGGGGTGCGCTGCTCACGCGGCGTCTCCGGCACCGTCCGCCGGAACGATGCTGGGCAGCGGGAACGGCATGCGCACGTCGGGCCATTCGTCGGCGAGGACGGGCACGGCCGCGATGTCCGGCCGGGCCCGCAACGAGGCGTTGAAGCGGCGGCCGTCCAGGATCTCGAGACGGCCGTCGTCATGCTCGACCAAGGCAGTGCAGCTCTCCACCCAGTCGCCGCAGTTGTAGTAGGCGATGTCGATGGCCGGATCGTCCTCGCGGATGTCCGCCTTGTGGATGTGCCCGCACACGACGCCGTCGAATCCCCCGCGGCGGGCCTCGGCGACGAGCTCCTGCTCGAACTTGCTGACGAAGGTGCAGGCGCTCTTGACCTTCAGCTTGATGGCCTGGCTGAGGGAGTGGTAGGGGAGGCCGAACATGCGGCGGCCCGCGTTCCACCCGCGGTTGAGATGGAGCAGCATCTCGTAGGCCACGCTGCCCGCCTTGGAGAGCAGCCGGTGGTGGCGCACCACGAGGTCGTACTGGTCGCCGTGGCAGACGAGGAGCCGGCGTCCGTCCGCAGTCACGTGGGCGGCGTTGAGCGCGAGCTCGATGCCGCCGAAGTGGAGACCAACGTACGGGCGGGCGCCGTCGTCGTGATTGCCGGGAATGTAGAGAACCTCGGTCCCGCGCGACGCGTGCTTGAGGATGCGGCGGACGACCACGTTGTGGGCATCGGGCCAGCGCCAGCGCTGGCGGAGGCGCCACATGTCGATGATGTCGCCGACCAGGTACAGACGGTCGCAGGCGATGTGCTTGAGGAAGTACGCCAACTCGTCGGCTTGGGCGGCCGACGACCCCAGGTGCGCATCGCTGATCCAGACGGAACGGAAGCGGGTCTTCACCTTGATACTAGATCGGTCGCGACCGTAAGGATCCCGTTCAAGCCCCGCGTGATTGTGGTGAGGGTGCGGGCTGGCGCGGCGACCGCGGCCGGAAGAGCCACTTCTGCAGCTCGATCAGGGCGAAGACGGCCAGGGCGAGGAGCGCGAAGACGACCCAGTCGCGGACCGGAACGGGCTCCGTGCCCAGGATGCGCCGACCGAGCGGCAGGTGCATCATCGCCACGTGCAGGAGGAACGCCCCCAGCGCGCCGACCAGGAGGAAGGGGCTGCGCAGGGGCGAGAAGCCCAGCGCCGGCTTGGTCTCCGACCGGCAGTTGCCGATCAGGACGTTCTCGAAGAGGACCATGAGCAACAGGAGGCCATTGCGGGCGGCGGCGTCGCTGGCGCCGTTGGCCAGCATCCAACGGAAGGCGAGGAACCCCGCGACGCCGACCAGCACGGAGGCCACCAGCGTGTTCCGCAGCATGACGCCGTCGAAGATCCGTTCGCGCGGTGGGCGCGGCCGGCGTTCGAGCACATCGCCCTCGTCGGGTTCGAACGCCAAGGCCACGTCCTGGATCCCGTTGGTCACCAGGTTGAGCCACAAGATCTGGACGGGAAGCAGGGGAAGCGGCAGTCCAGCCGCGACCGCGAGACCCACGACGAGCACCTCCGCGGCGCCCGTCGCCACCAGGAGCAGGATGACCTTGCGGATGTTGTCGTAGGCGACGCGTCCCTCTTCGATTCCGGCCACGATCGAGGCGAAGTTGTCGTCGGTCACGACGAGGTCCGCCGACTCCCGGGCCACGTCCGTGCCCGAGCGGCCCATGGCCACGCCGATGTTCGCCGCCCGCAGGGCGGGCGCGTCGTTGACGCCGTCGCCGGTGACCGCCACGAAGTGACCCGATCGCTGGGCCGCTTGCACGATGTCGAGCTTCTGGTGAGGAGCGACGCGGGCAAAGACCCGCGAGCGTGCCACGCGCTCCGCCAGGGCGGCGTCGTCCATCGACGCCAGTTCCGCGCCGGTGACGACCTCCTCCTCCCGCTCGGCGAAGCCAAGCTCGCGCGCGATGGCCAGCGCCGTGACCGGATGGTCGCCCGTGACCATGCACACCCGGATCCCCGAGCGCTGGCATGCCTCGACTGCCGCGCGGACTTCCGGGCGCAGAGGATCGATCATGCCCACGAGCCCCCTGAAGGTCAGCCCCGAGGGCGTCGGCGCCGCATCGTCGGCCGCGAGTCGGTCCGGCAGGCGGCCGGAAGCGAAGGCGAGCACCCGCAGGCCTCGGCCCGCCATCTCCGCGGCGACCTCGAGCAGGCCTGTCTCGTCCGCGGCGTCGTCGCACATCGACCACACGCGTTCGGGTGCGCCCTTGACGCAGGCATGCGTGCCATCGGATCGGTCGTGGAACGTGGCGGCGAACCGGTGTTCCGGCTCGAATGGAATCGCATTGACCTGCGGCCGATCGTCGAGCACCTCGGAGCGTCGCCAGCCGGCCTTCAAGGCCACCGAAAGCAGTGCCACGTCGGTGGGATCGCCGTGCCAGCTCCACGCCGATTCCCGTCGGTGCAGGTCGCCCTCGTTGCAGAGGACCGCCGCCACCATCAACTCGTCCAAGGCCGGGATCTCGTCGCGGTGCACGTCACGGCCGTTCCGGGTCACGGCTCCGTGGGGGGCGAAGCCCTCGCCCGAGACCGCCAGCACCTCTCCCCCGGGAAGCCGGATCTCGCGCACGGTCAACTCGTTGCAGGTGAGCGTTCCGGTCTTGTCGCTGGCGATCAGCGTGCAGCTTCCCAATCCCTCGACGGCATCGAGCCGTCGCACGATCACGCTGCGGCGAGCCATGCGGGTCGATGCCACGGCGAGGGCCACGGTGATGGCGACCGGCAGGCCTTCCGGGATCGCCGCCACCGCCAACGCCACGCCGAAGAGGAACATGTCGGTCAGCGTGTGTCGCCCGGTGCCCACGCCGATCAGGGCAATGGCGACGGACGCCACCACCAC
This sequence comes from Phycisphaerales bacterium, assembly GCA_020427695.1. Taxonomy (GTDB): domain Bacteria; phylum Planctomycetota; class Phycisphaerae; order Phycisphaerales; family SM1A02; genus JAGQOG01. Next base: position 4,579 of record JAGQOG010000416.1, on the reverse strand, counting down.
GCCGACGGCAATGACGCGGGAGAAGCGGGCAAGCCTCAGCAGCAGCGGCGGCTTCCCCTGTGCTGCGCTGAGCACATCGCGCGCGAGTCGTCCGACCTCCGTTTCCGCCCCCGTCTCGACGATCACGGCGCGTCCGCGACCGCGGGTCACGATCGTGCCGGCGAAGACCATGTTGCGTCGATCGGCCAGTCCGGTTCGCAACGGGCACGCGCGGTCGGGATCCTTGACGACGGCCAGCGATTCGCCCGTCAGGAGCGATTCGTCGACCTCGAGCCCGTGCGCATCCAGGAGACGCCCGTCGGCGGGCACGCGGTAGCCGGGCTCGAGCCACACCGCGTCGCCGCACACCACGTCCTCGGCGTCGATCTCGGTGGTCTCGCCGTCGCGCAGCACGAAGGCCCGGGCGCGGAGAAGCTGCCGAAGCGCCAACGCGCTACGTTCGGCGCGGGACTCCTGCACGCCTCCGATGAGCGAGTTGATCGCGACCACGGCGGCGATGAACCCCGCATCGGTCATGTGGCCGATGGCCACCGACACCACGGCTGCCAGTCCGAGGATGAGAATGATCGGGCTGCGCAGCTGCCGCAGGAAGATGAGCCACCACGGCGGCGGCGGCCGGTGCGGGATGGCGTTGGGACCGTTCGTGGCCAGGCGCTTCGATGCCTCGGCGGCCGTCAGACCGTCGCGAGCGGTGTCGAGCGTGCGCAGCACGTCGTCCGCGGTCCGGGAATGCCAGCCTCCGGGGGCGCCGGAGCCGCCGTGCGGTACAGCGGTGGAAGAGGCGTTCGTTGCCACGCTGCGTCACGATAGCGGCGCGGTTGCACAGGGAGGGTGAGCGGGGGGAGGGGACAAGGACCGGCCGCCGGAACGCCGAATGTGTTGCGGTCCCGAGCGCTCCCCTACGCGCCCGCGGCAAGTCGCACGGCCGCCGAGATGGCCCGTTGCAGCGGCTCGGGAACGCCGGGCGATTCGGCGTCGTTGGCGGCGTCGAGAACGGCGAGCGCGAGGTGGGGCTTCGACGTGTTGGCGACGGCTCGCCGGATGACCTGCACCGGCCGTTCCGATCGTCGTGGACGATGCGCCGATCGGGCACCGTAGGCGGCGCCGCGGAAGACGTGGTCGTATCCCGCGCTCCAGAGCATGCGTTCGATGTCCTGCTCCTGGATATGCGTGAGACGCGTGTCGATCGGCGTGTCTCCGGCGGCTTCGATCGCATCGTCGGCGTACTTCCGTCCCGCGTCGTCGCCGTCGGCGAGAACGTGCCACTCGATCCCGAGGCTCTCCGCCGCGCGGATCAGCGGCGGGAGTCCGCTCTGGGCGAACTCGACGACCGCCACGCCGTCGGTGGCGAAGTCGTGGCCAGCCACCCGCGCCATCTCGGGGAGCAGCCAGAATTCCGTCTCGCCCTCCACCAGCAGCCAGCATCGGGCGAACAGCAGCGTGCCGCGCCGGTTGACGACGTGGTAGGCCACGCGCCGGATCTCGTCGGGTGTGAGTCGCGACCGGCTGAGCGCATGGGTCTCGATCGTGGTGCCCCGGCGCCGCAGCACGCGGATCGATTCGATCGGGATCGCCGCCAGGAAATCGCCGGAATGCGTGACCACCAGCCGCTGGGCTCGCATGCCCTCGACCACCCGCCACAGGGACGCCACCAGCCGGGGATGGAGGTGGGCCTCCGGATCCTCGAGCGCCACCAGCGATCCCGCGCCGGGCAGCGGGTCGTCCACCGTTGCCACCTGAAGCATGGATCCCAGGAGCAGCAGGAGCATGATGGTCTGCGTGCCCTTCCCCAGGTGGCTGAGCGGCATCTCTGCGCCCGAGTCGGTCGTGATCGCACCGAGCTGCGACAAGAGGAGCTCCGTGATCCGATCCGAGCTCTGCTCCTGATCGACAAGCCCCGAGGCAAGACTCAGCAACTCGCCCGATCGGCGAAGCTCGGCCTCGAACTCCGGGGTGCGGGCGGCCGGATCCACCAGCGACTCGTACAGCGCGTGGAAGCGGTCGCGCCGAACCTGCTCCCGCTCGGGACGATCCGCGCGCAAGGCCGCGTGCACGTCGCTCCAGAGCGTGCGATGGGCGCCGAAGTGCAACGCACGCAGACCGCGCGGAAGCTGCTGGGCCAACGCGTCGTGATCGACGCCTTCGACCGGTCGGTCGTCGAAGTCGAGGAAGCGCCGCACCGGCGGCGCGTTCTCGCGCTCGCCGACCACTTGGAAGCGGAGCACCCGGCGCCCGTCGCGGAGCGTCTGCACCGCCGCCCCGTACGGCTTCACGAGCACCTCGCTCCACTCGCCCGCATTCCGCTCCGCGAGCTCGAGCACGATCCGTATCGGCTCGGGCTTGTGGTCGGCGGGCGCACCGGGCGGTCGATGGAAGTCCAGCGCCTCGAACGGGCAATGCGCGCCGGTGCAGGCCTTGCCCAGTGCGATCGCGATGGCGTCGAGCACGCTGGTCTTGCCGCAGTTGTTCTCGCCGATGATGACCGTGGTCGGCGCCAGGTCGAGGTCGATCCGGCCGATGCCGCGGAAGTTCCGGATGTGCAGGCGGGAGAGGAGCATCGCGGGGAACGGGATCAGAGTTCGAACGACTCGCGGTAGCCGGGCAGGCTCCACTCGCAACCGATCGACTCGGCCAGTCCGGTGGCGAGGGCAAGCCGCGGTCCGTTCTCGCCGTGATTCACGAACGTGCGGGGCCGATCGCCCTTGAGCAGGGCGGCCCAGGCGAGGAGGTCGGTGCGACCCGCATGGGCCGACAGGCCGTTGATGGTGTGGATCTTCGCCTGCACGATCACCGACGCGCCGAGCACATTCACCCGCCGGGCCCCGTTGACCAGGCGCCGGCCGAGGGAGCCTTCCGCCTGGTAGCCGACGATCACCACGTCCGTGTTCGCCTTCCACAGGTTGTGCTTGAGGTGGTGGAGAATGCGGCCGCCCGAGCACATGCCGCTCGCCGCAATGATGATGGCCGCGCCCTTCATGTCGTTCAGCCGGCGCGACTCGTCCGACGTGCGCACCCGGTGAAGCTGCGGCAGGTCGATGAGCCGAAAGCCGCCCTTCATCCGCTCGATCATCTCGTCGGTGAACAGCGCTTCGTACCACTTGCGATACAGGTCGCCGGCCTCGATCGCCATCGGGCTGTCGACGTAGACGGGGATGTCGGGCAGTCGACCGTCCCGTCGCAGGGCGGTGAGCATGACCAGGACGCCTTGCGTGCGACCAACCGCGAACGCGGGAATCAGAATCTTGCCGCCGTCGATCATGGCATGGTCGATGACGCGGTCGAACTCCCGAACCGTCTCCTCGAGCGGCCGGTGGTCGCGATCGCCGTAGGTGGACTCGATCACCAGCACATCCGCGTGCTCGGGTCGGTGAGGCGGCTTGAGGAAGGGAACGCCGCCCGGACCGAGATCGCCGGAGAACACGAGCCGTCGCTCGACCCCGCGGTCGATCACCCGCAATTCGACGCTGGCCGCGCCCAGCAGGTGCGCCGAGTGCAGGAAGCGCAGGGTCACGCCGTTGGCGATCTCGACGGGCGTGTCGCACTCGTGCGGCCGGAACCACTCGAGCACCGCTTCCGCATCGGCGACGGTGTAGAGCGGTTCGACGGCCTTTCGTCCCCCGCGCTGGCGGCGGCGGGTCTCGCCCCGCGCGTCCTCGGACTGGATGTGGGCGGAGTCGCGAAGCAGGAGTCCCGCCAGGTCGACGGTGGGCGCCGTCGAGTGGATCGGCGCCTTGATGCCCCAGCTCGGGAGCAGCGGCAGTCGGCCCACGTGGTCGATGTGGGCATGGGTCACCACGATCGCATCGGGCTTCGCCCTTCGGAGCGTCTGCCGGATCGCGGTGCTGCGGTTGCGGCGATCCGAGTCCGCGGCGCCCTGATGCAGACCGAAGTCGACCAGCACGGTGGCCTCCGAGGTCTCGACCAAGGTCGCCGAACCGGTGACTTCGCCAGCCGCACCAAGGAATGTGAGCTTCATGGTGGTCTCGAACCCTGGGTCCCTTGCAACCGGCCTGTCGACGCGGAAACGGAGGATAACAGCCGGCCGGTGGAGATCGCCGGGAGGAGGCGAGGCCGCTTCGCGGTGTGCCGCGATCGAGAGGAAATCATGAGATTCTGATATAAAGATCAGGAGATAGTGGACGGTCGAGCGGATGGCGCGTCTGGCCGGGCCCCTGGGATCGAAGGTGACTCCGGTGCTGCCCCACGAGTGGCCATCCCGGCGCTACGGCGACGTCCCCATTCCAGGATCGTTCCATGCCGTCAAGGAGGTCCGAGTGAACGTGCCATTGGGGTCGATCTTGTGCGCGGTGGTGCTCTCCGGCGCCGCGAACGCGCAAGCGAACGAGGATTCGTCGGCAGAGGTGCAAGCACTTCGCGACCGTGTGAGCCAACTCGAGTCGAAGCTGGCCCAGATCGAAGAGCGCGACGCCTCGTGGCTCACCGAGGCGCGGGCGGAACAGATCCGCGACCTGGTCGGGGATGTGCTTGCCGACGCCGATGCCCGAGCCAGCCTCCAGAGTTCGGGCCTGACCGCCGGTTGGGACAAGGGGTTCTTCCTGGCGAGCCCGGACGCCAGCTT
>JAGQOG010000415.1 GCA_020427695.1 Phycisphaerales bacterium | reverse complement strand
TCCTCGCGCGGTATCATGGCCCCCTTTCTCCAGAAAGGACCACCGAACATGCGTCGCGCGAAGATCAGCATCATCGGCGCCGGGAACGTCGGCGCCACGTGTGCCCACTGGGCAGCCGCGAAAGAGCTCGGAGACATCGTTCTGCTCGACATTCCCGATCGCGTCGGGGTGGCGAAGGGCAAGGCGCTCGACCTCGCCTGCAGCGCGCCGATCGAGCGATTCGACGCCGTGATCGTCGGGACGAGCGACTACAAGGACACGGCGGACAGCGACGTGGTCATCGTGACCGCGGGACTTCCGCGCAAGCCGGGCATGAGCCGCGACGACCTCATCGCGACGAACGTCAAGATCGTGCGCAGCGTGTCGGAGGACGTCGCCAAGCACTCGCCGAACGCCGTGATGATCGTGGTGAGCAACCCGCTCGACGCGATGGTCTACACCGCGTGGAAGGCGTCGGGGTTCCCGACCCAGCGCATCCTCGGCCAGGCAGGCGCCCTTGATGTGGCCCGTTTCCGGGAGTTCCTGGCGATGGAACTCGGGATCTCGATCGAGGACATCCAGGCTCTGCTCCTCGGCGGGCACGGCGACGACATGGTGCCGCTGCCGCGGTTCACCTCGGTGCACGGCATCCCGATCACCCAGCTCCTCTCGAAGGAGAGGATCGACGCCTGCGTGCAGCGGGCCAAGGTCGGCGGCGGCGAGATCGTCCAGCTCATGGGCACCAGCGCCTACTACGCGCCGGCGTCGGGGTCGGTGCAGATGGCCGAGGCGATCATCAAGGACAAGAAGCGCATCCTCCCGTGCGCGGCGTACTGCGAGAAGGAGTACGGCGTGGGCGGAAAGGGCGACGGATACTTCGTGGGCGTGCCGGTGGTCCTGGGTTCGAACGGCGTCGAGCGGGTCATCGAGATCCAGATGGACGCCGACGAGCGCAAGCTGATGGACGAGTCGATCAGCCACGTGAAGGACCTGGTGGGCGTGGTGCGGAAGACGTTCCCGGATTTGGGGTAGTGCGTGTGAGCGGGAGCGATTGGAGGGGTATCAGGTGATTTGGGCGCTCGGGAAGGGAGCCGGCGCCCCGGACTCGTTCGGCGGGCCGACCCGGCTGCGCCGGGATCGACCCGCATCCAGGAAAGGGTGACAACAGCCTTGGAACGGTTTGCGTCAACGCATCATTCAACGCCCAACCATCCACTGCAGCGTTGTCCTGATACCTGATAACCCCTTCGTGCATCGGCGTCCGAGTCGTCTACCGTCTTCGGAACTCACGCTGATAACCCCTTCGTACATCGGCGCCCGATTCGACTACGGTCCCCGGAACTCACACAGCTACCCTCTTCGTCAACCCGCCTCCTCCTCGCTCCCTCGCCAATGGAATTCCAATGACCACTCCCACTCCCGACCCAACCCACCAGCTCCAGCTCACCAAGTTCGATGCCCGGACCTTTGTCGGCCAGACGATCCACCTGGCCGGCGGGGCGTTCATCAACTGCACGTTCGACAGTTGCACGTTGGTGCTGTCGAACACGCCGTTCGTCCTCCAGGGCGGGCGCTTCGCGCGATGCAACTGGCGCATCGAGTACGACGTCCTGTGGGGCGCGCCAGAGACCCGTGCCGGCCTGCGCCGCGTACTGGACATGATCGACAGCGCGCCGGAGGCGCCGAAGACGGAAGGCGCGGCACCGAAGCAGTAGCAGCGAGCGCATCGAGGGTGCCGATGCGGGTGCCACGGCCATTCTGGCCGTGACGAACGGTCATCGCGTGACGAACGTGCATCGCGTCGCCGCACGGCCTGGAAGGCCGTGGCACCCGATTCACGTTCCGGAACCCTCGATGCCTCGATGCCTCCCCGCCCCTCACTTCCCCCCCATCACCAATCGACTCGGGCGGGCCACCGACCAGGTGGACCAGGCGAGGGCGGCAACGGCGAAGAGCGTCGCACCGAGCAGCGGCCATCCCACGCCCGACTGCCCCGAGAGGGGATGCCGGATCGCCTCTCCGCACCACGACAGGGGATTGATGGCGATGATCGCGGCCAGCCAGCGGCTGGCGCCCTCCAGCGGGAAGAACGCGTCGGAGAGGAGCCAGAGCGGCATCAGCACGGTGTTCATGATCGAGTGGAACGATGCCGTGTCGCGGCTGCGCCACGCGAAGGCGAAGCCGACGCCCTGAAGCGCGATGCAGGTGAGGAGGAGGGCGACCAGCGCCAGAAGAACGTCGCCCGCACCGGGGCGGGCGCCCGAGAACCACACCAACGGCACGAGGACGACGGCCTGCACGAATGCGACAATGGCGCCGCCCGCGATCGTGCCGACCGCGATCGACCAGCGCGGCGCGGGCGAAACCAGCACGCCTTGGAGAAACCCGTCGCGACGGTCGTCGATGACGGCGATCGCCGAGAAGATCGAGGCGAACATCGCGACCAGCGTCATCATCCCCGGCACCAGATAGGTCGAGTAGCGTCCGTGCGTGTCGATCGACATCGATCCGCCGAGCCCGCTGCCGACGATCACCCAGAGCATGAGCGCCGTTCCCAGGGCGGCCACGACGCGCGCGGGCTGGCGCCGAAAGCGCACGCCCTCGCGCCACGCCAGCACCGCAGCCGCGGCGCGGCCGGACGCGTGGTCGATCGGATCGGCCGCAAGCGGCGTCGTTCCGGCGGCGGACTCAGCCACGGACATGGCGCTTCTCCCCGCGTGCGGCGTTCGAAGCGGTCTCCGGCTGCTCGCCGGCACCGAGTTCGGCGCCGGTCAGCGCCGCGAAGAGATCGGCCAGCGACGGCGGCGCCATGGAGAACGACCGACCGCTTGCCGCCAGCGCCGCCGCGCAGGCGGAGAAGTCCGCGTTCTCGGCCAGGTCGGCCACCCATCCGCCGTGGCGCCGCCTCCAGCCCCCGGCAATGCTCGGGATTCCGGCGTCCGGCTCGATCGCACCGTGCACGAACGCGATTCGGGGGCCGAGCTGTGCCCGTAGATCCGCGGGAGCGCCGTCCGCCACTACGCGCCCGGCGTGCATGAGCACGGCACGGTCGGCCCGGTCCGCCTCGTCCACCAGGTGCGTGGCGGAAAGGATCGCGAGGCCCGTGCGGGTGCGCAGGTCGTCGAGGAGATCGAGGAACGCCTCGCGGGCGGCGGGATCCAATCCGGTTGTGGGCTCGTCGAGAAGCAGCACCCTCGGCTCGTGCAGAACCGCGCGGCAAAGATCGACCCGTCGCGCGAGGCCGAGCGAGAGCGAGCCGACGCGATCGGTGGCGCGGTCGGCGAGTCCGAGCCGCGCCAGGAGATCCCTCATCCGCGCATCCCCGACGGTTCGAGGAAGTCCCAACAGTCGTCCGGCGCAGCGGAGGTTCTCCGCCACGGTGAGCTTCGGATCGAGCGACGGCGACTGGAAGACCACGCCGAGCAGTGGCCGCACCGCGCTGCCGGTGCGGCCCAGCACCTGGATGGAGCCCCACGCCGGCACGTCGAGCCGGGCCAGCAGGCGCAAGATCGTGGACTTGCCGCTGCCGTTCGGCCCCAGGAGTGCCAGCAGCGAGTTCGGCTCGACCACGAGGTCGATCCCGTCCAGCGCGGCCCGGGTGCTGTCGTAGCGGTAGGAGACTCCGCGCACGGCGATCGCGGGTGGCGCGCCGGAGGCGTTCGAAGCGGCGGTGGTGGTGGCGGACGCGGTCATCGTCCCTTCTTGTGCCGCAGCCTGGATCAGGCCGCTCGTGCCAGCCGTCCTTGGGCGGCCCCGTCCTAGGCGGCCCCGTCCCTTTCGGCAAAGTACCGCAGCATGTCCACGCAGCGGTGAGCGTATCCCGCCTCGTTGTCGTACCACGACACGATCTTGAAGAAGCGGTCGTTGAGCTGGATGCCCGCCTTGGCGTCGTAGATCGAGCTGTGCGGGTCGCCGACGAAGTCGCTGCTGACGACCTCGTCCTCGGTGTAGGCGAGCACGCCTCGCATCGGTCCTTCCGCCGCCGCCTTCATCGCGGCGTGGATCGCCTCGAGCGATGTCGGCTTCGCGGTGCGGAAGGTGAGATCCACACACGACACGTCGGCGGTCGGCACGCGGAAGCTCATGCCCGTGAGTCGCCCCTTGAGGTCCGGGATGCAGAGGGCGACCGCCTTCGCGGCGCCGGTGCTCGACGGAATGATGTTCATGTAGGCGTTGCGCCCGCCGCGCCAGTCCTTCTTGCTGGGTCCGTCCTGGGTCGGCTGCGTGGCGGTCACGGCATGGATCGTCGCCATCAGCCCCTCCTCGAGGCCGAAGGCGTCGTGGACGACCTTCGCGACGGGGGCGAGGCAGTTCGTCGTGCAGCTCGCGTTGCTGACCACGGTGTGCGTTGCGGGGTCGTACTTCTCGTGGTTCACCTTGAAGGCGATCGTGGGGACGCCGTGGTCCGACTTTGTCGGCGCGGAGATGAGCACCCGCTTGGCACCGGCGGCGATGTGCTTCGAGGCATCCTCGAGCGTCGTGAAGAGTCCGGTGGACTCGAGCACGTACTGGGCGCCAAGTTCCTTCCACGGCAGCGTGGCCGGATCCTTCACGCTGGTGCACCGGGTCTTCATGCCCTTGCAGGCGAAGCCGTCGCCGGCGACCTGCACGTCGTGCCCGAACCGCCGATGCATGGTGTCGTAGCGCAGCAGATAGGCGAGGTTGTCCGCCGGCACCAGATCGTTCACACCGACGATCTCGAAGCCGCCCTGCTCGACGGCGATGCGGTAGACGAGGCGGCCGATGCGGCCGAAGCCGTTGATGCCGATCCGGATGGGCATGGGTTCTCCTTCGAAAGGCAAGCAGTATACCCGGGCGCACCCCGGAAGTGCCTCCCGTGCAGGCCGTGTTCGCCGTCCGCCGTCCGCCGTTCGCGCGTCAACCGCGCGCGTGGGCGTGGTCGGCTCGCACCGCGCGCCGCGATCGTTCGGCCTCGCGGCGCAGGATCGGCTCGAACATCCAAGGGAACGCGGTCAGGAGGCCGGCGCTGAGGCGCACCAGAAGACTGGTCCACACCTCCGGACACGGGCGTTCCAGGCAGCGGACGACGGCACGGGCGACGTCCTCCGGGCGCTGGACGAGCCATTTCGGGGCGTGTGCCGGAACGTCGCCGTTCCCGCGCCCGGTTCGGCTCGCGGACTGCTCGAAGAACTCCGTTGTCGTCGTGACCGGATGGACGCTCGACACCTCGATGCCGTGCGGCGCGAGTTCGTGGCGCATCGCGCGGCACACGTGCGCCTGGGCGGCCTTTGTGGCCGAGTACGCCGAATGGAGCGGGAGGGTGAACTTCGCCAGACAGCTCGAGCACATGAGCAGGTGTCCGGGGCGCTCCATCGCCTGCAGGCGGTTCGCCGATTCGCGCAGCAACTCGACCGCGGCGAAGAAGTTGACCTCGAAGATGGCCCGCAGCTCGCTGTCGTCGGTCTCGAGCACCGTGCGCTCGAAGCCGTAGCCGGCGTTGGCGAAGACCGCGTCGAACCGTCCGAACGCGTGCTCGGCGGCGTCGAGCACTTGGGCGGTGGCACCGCGGTCCGCGACATCGCACACCACGACTTCCGCCTGGCGTCCGGTCCGCTCGACCTCCCGTGCGACCTCGAGGAGGCGATCGGGACGCCGCGCGGCGAGGACCACGTCCATGCCGGCCCGGGCCGCCGCCAGGGCGGTGGCGGCGCCGATGCCCGAGCTGGCGCCGGTGACGACAAGGACCTTGTCCTGAAGGCGGCTCACGATCGTCAAGGTAGCACGGTTGGCGGCACCGGTCGCCTGCCGCCGGGGGGTCAGGTGGGGGGAGGGCTGGCGGCCTCGATGACCGCGGTTTGGGCCCGGTGGCCGTGCGAACCGGGGTCGACCAGCGCGTAGTCCAGTGCACGGAGCCCCGGACCGAGCAGGATGTGGTCGATGCTCCAGAGCGGGAGGTTGCGCGGGTAGCTCGTGCCCAGGCCCCGACCCGCCTCGTCGTAGGCATCGTGGAGACCAGGGAAGAGTGCGGACATCGCGGCGCTCCCGCGCGTGATGTTGAAGTCGCCGACGACCAGGTCCGGCGGACCGACGTCGGATTCCTCGATCCAGCCGTGGATCCGCTCGGCCAATTCCATGCGGGGAATCGACGGACGCGACGGAAGGTCGATCGCGAAGACCGTGATCTCGCGTCCAAGGCGTGCGGTGGCATCGATCCGCAGGTACGCGACGCTCGTGCCGTCCGCGGCGACGATCTTTCGCGCCTCCAGGACGGGCAGTCGGCTCAGGACGGCGAACGGGGAGAGGTAGAGCACTTCGTTGCCTTCCTGCTCCCACGACTCGGCGATCTCGCGGAGGCGCAGGGCGCCGGCGTTGGTCACGATCGTGAGATCGTGGTGCAGATTCTCCACCACCGGTTTGATTGCCCGCGCCTCGGGCGCCGCGATCCACTGTGGATTCCAGTGCGTGATGCGGAGCACGTCGGTGCGACCGTCGAGGTCCGGTGCGGCCCGGAACGGGTGGTGGTCGCGCAGCGCGACCGCGATCGACCCGACGACGCCGGCGATGCTCGCCACGCAGAGCAAGATTCGCCACCGGCCGCGTGCCGCCATCCCCGACGCGAGCAGGGCAATCGCCGCCACCATCGCGACCGGGGCCGGAATCCACAGCAACCACTGGCTGAACGCGAAGCGATCGGACAGCACCTGGCCGGCGGCGAAGGCCACGAGGATCGCAAGCGACGTCGCGGCGAGAATGGCAACGAGTAGGGGGCGCACGGAGGAGGGATGCAGATCGGCAAACGAGTGAAGGCAGATTGAAGGACGGACGACCTTCCGGGGATACCCGCAATTCCCGGCCAACGAGAAAAGGGACAAAGGACCGCCTGGCGGCCCTTCGTCCCTCTGTCCCTCTGTCCCTCCGTCCCTCGCCCGCTCAACTCCACGCCGCGAGCAGCAGGCCGACGTCGGCCCCGTCCACGGTGCCGTCGCCGTTCAGGTCACCCGGTCCCGAGGTGCCCCAAGCACCGAGAAGGATGCCCATGTCGGCTCCGTCGACCACGCCGTCGCCGTTGAGATCGGCGGGGTTCGACGGCTCCTCGCCGAGGTCGATCAGGAGGGCGGTCGTCGTGGTGCTGTCGAGCACGGAGCGCACGATCACGTAGCGCCCGCTGGGGCTGATCGCGAACCCCTCGGTGATGTTGCCCGTCGCGGTGGTGCCGCCGATCGTGGTCACGACCATGCCGTCCACGACGGTGACGCCCTTGCGCAGGATCGGGACGTCGCCCTTGTAGAGCACCTGGTTGGTCGCGGTGTCGCCACTCACCTCGGCGTACCAGACCACCTCGCCGTCGTCGCCGACGCGGGTGGGGCCGTTGCCGAAGCCCGTGATGGTCGGATCGCCGTCGAGGCTCGGCGCCACATCGCCCTTCTGGGCGTACTTGGCCCCGTTGCGGACGATCATCTGGTTCGTGTCGGTGGGACCGCCGGAGAGGCTCGAGCGGAAGACGATGTCGCCGGCGTTGTTGAGGTCGATCCTGGTCGAGCTGGTGCTCAGGCTGTAGGTGAGCCCATCCTCCGGCGACGGATCGCCCTTGCGAACCACGAGGGAGTCGTCGAGGAAGAGTCCGACGTTGGTGGCGCTGTCGCCCGTCAGCGAGGCGAGGATGAGCGCGGCACCGGAGCCGTCGATCGCGATGTTCTCGGGGCCCGTGCCGAAGTCGACTGCCGCCTCGCCGGTGTCGGGCATCGGCCCGCCCTCCTTGAAGAGGAGCGTCTCGGTGAACGACCGGTTGTCGCGGTCGTAGTTCACCCACATGACCACCCGATCCACGGTGGACGCGATCTTGGGATCGTCCACCGAGGCGACCATCAGGATCTGGTCGAGATCGTTGATCCGCGCTTCGAAGAACCCGACGTACGGCGTGTCCGGCGAAAGCCCGGCGGAGGTCGAGAAGTCTCCTTCCTGGATCAGCAGGGTGGTCTCGTAGAAGATCCCGCTGTCGGCGTTGCTGGGCGGACCGTCGAGGAACAGGTTCCAGCCGGTCTTCCCGGCGCTGTTCAAGTTCACGCTGTCGAACGAGCCGATCGAGGCGCCCGCGGGAGCGTCGAGTGCCTGTCCTTCGCGGACGAAGAGCTTGCCCGACCGCAGCACCACGCCGTCGGTGGCGGTGTCGGGATTGTCGGTGTCGGCCTCGACCATCCATTCGCCGCTGTCGTTGACGGCGATCGCATCGATGGCGGTCACGTTGCCGACGCCCTCGACCGGATCGCCTTCGGCAAGCAGCCTCGTGATGGTGACGGTGCTGCCGGCGGCCGCGAGCCCGGCGGTGGCGGCGGTGGCGATGATGGTCATGCCAACGGTCGTGGCGTATCTCATGGCGTCCCTCCTTCGACGCGACCGGTGCGCGGAGGAGCCCCTCCCGTCCGCCCGGTCGACACCCGAGTATCAGGGGGAAGCGCGTTCGAGGCAACGCTGAAGCCCGACTTCGTCGGCAGGCGATCGTCAGGCGTCCGCTCGAGCACCGGTTGCGGCGGCCAATCCGCTACCGCGCGGCGCGCTCGGCACGAACGGCTTCGAGCAGCCGCGGATGCAGCGCCGGTGCGGCGCACAGCACGCCTCGGTTTGCCGAGAGGCGGCGTCCGTGGGTGAATTCCAGCGGTCGGCCGTCGATATCGGAGACGACCGCCCCCGCCTCGACGGCGACGATCGTGCCGGGAGCGTGGTCCCAGATGAACTCGCCGGCGACGTCGCGCGGGCCACGCGCATAGCCGTCGGCCTGGCCGCGCGCGACCACCGCGTACTTGCATTGGCTGTCCAGGCGAATGCGCGTCGCTCCCGGGCCGAGACGAGCCAGCACGCGGGTCAGGAAGCCGGTGGGAGAGGGCGTAGACGCGTGCGAGGCGGCCAGGATAGGCGGTCGGTCGAGCGACGCCGCGACCCGCAGTCGAACGCCGCGCTCGCGCGGAGCGTGTTCCGTGCGCTGCCAGGTGCCGGCGCCGCGACCGGCAACGAAGAGGGTGCCGCTCGACGGGTGCTGGTCCACCGGCGCGCTCGCGTCGGCGGGAAGATTGGGGCAACCGAGGGCGCCGAAGACGATCTCGCCCCGTTCGAGCCGGGCGAGACACACGGCGTACTGGCCCCCGAGCACGAAACCCTTGGTGCCGTCGATCGGGTCGATGGTCCAGAAGACCTCCGCCCGGGCGTCGTGCGCACCCCGGTCGATCGCGGCGAGGATCTGCTCCGCGGTGAGTTCTTGGCGCCAGGCCTGGACGGCCGTCACCACCGCGTCGAGCAGCGGGGCGTGGCTGCGCTCGCGCAACGTGGCGGCCGACTCCTCGCCGGCAACGAGGAGCGGCCCATCGGCCGCGCCGGATTCCTCGAGGGCGAGGATCAGGATCGCCTGGATCGCGAAGTCCGCCACGGTGACCGGACTGGCGTCGGGCTTGGTGACCGCCAGCGGACCGCCGGACCGCTGCTGCATCCGGCGCGCGACACCGCACGCGGCGGCGATCGCATCCACGGCGACCTCGGCGGTGGCGTCGGACAGCGGCATTGATGCACTGTAGCGAACGTGGAACGCGAAGGCGGCTGCAGCCGTGGCAGCGCTTCGGGTAGCATCTTCGGCGGCGCATGGACATCATCGAGAATCGAACCTTCGACGAGCTGCGGATCGGGGACACGGCAAGCCTCGAGCATGTCCTCACCGACCGGGAAGCCAGCCTCTTCGCGACGGTGACGGGCGTCGTCGCACCGATCGAGGACGTGTCTCCGGATCACGTGCCTCCGGCGACCGCACGGCAAGGTCGTTCCCCGCACCAGGGCGTCTGGCTCGAAGCGCTCCTCGCGGCGGCCGTCGAGACCCGGCTCCCGGGTCCCGGCGCGACGACGGCCACCCAGGCGCTGCGGTTCGAGCGTCCGGCGCGGATCGGCGACCAGGTGACCCTGACCCTGACCGTGCGCGAGAAGCGGCCGGGGCCGGGCACGGTGGTGCTCGACTGCACGGCGACGAACCAGGACGGCGAACGGCTGCTCTCGGGGGAGATGGAGGTCGTGGCGCCGCGGGAGCGCCAGCGGCGTTCGCTCGCGCCGCTCCCGGAAGAGGTCGCACGCGACCCGCGCCGGCGCTACCGCGAGCTTGTGGCGAAGGCGAAGCACGGCGAACCGGTGGCGACCGCCATTGTGCATCCGTGCAGCGCCGTGGCGCTGGAAGGCCCGCTCGACGCCGCCCGGGAAGGCGTGATCCGGCCCGTGCTGGTCGGCCCGCAGCACCGCATCGAGGGGATCGCCGCGGAGGCGGGACTCGACATCTCCGGACTGCGCATGGTGGACACCCCGCACAGCCACGCCTCGGCCGACCGCGCCGTCGATCTCGCCCGGCGGGGCGAGGTGGCCATGCTCATGAAGGGATCGCTGCACACGAGCGAGCTCATGCACGCCGTGCTGGCGCGAGCCACCGGACTCCGCACCGAGCGGCGGATCAGCCACGCGTGCATCATGGACGTTCCCGCGTACGACCGGCCGCTGATCGTCACCGATGCGGCCATCAACATCCAGCCGGATCTCCTGGCCAAGAAGGACATCGCCCAGAACGCGATCGACATGGTCCGCGTGCTCGGGCGCAAGCTGCCCAAGGTGGCGATCCTCTCGGCGGTCGAGGAGGTCAATCCCGCGATTCCCTCGACGATCGACGCCGCGGCGCTCTGCAAGATGGCGGACCGCGGCCAAATCACCGGGGCCGTCCTCGACGGACCGCTGGCGTTCGACAACGCGATCTCCGCCGTTGCGGCGAAGGTGAAGGGCATCCAGACCCCGGTGGCGGGCGAGGTGGACATCCTGCTCGTTCCCAACCTCGAGTCCGGCAACATGCTGGCGAAGCAGCTCGTCTATCTCGCCGGCGCGCTTTCGGCGGGCATCGTGCTCGGCACGCAGGTTCCGATCGTGTTGACGAGCCGCACCGATGGCAAGCTCGAGCGCATCGCGAGCTGCGCGATCGGCGCGTTGCTCGCCCGCGCCAAGGCCACGGGGGGGATCAAGTAGTGCGTTTGGCGCGGCGGGGAAGGGGACTCGGGTGAGCACCGTCGGCGCGGGCCCCATCGTCGTCGTCAACGCGGGCTCCTCGAGCATCAAGATCTCGGTGCACGACGGCGACCAGCGCGTCTGTCGCGGGCTGGTGGAGCGGATCGGCGTGGCCGGGACGGTGGCCCACGTGGACATCCGCGACGGGACGGGCCGGTCGATCGTCGACGAGAAGCTTTCCGACGGCGCCTTCTCGACGGCGCTCCGGTGGCTCCTGGAGCGGCTGCCGGACCTGTTGGGTGGACGCGCTCCGCGGGCCGTCGGCCATCGCGTGGTGCACGGGGGAACCCGTTTCACGGCGCCGATGCGGGTGACGCCGGCGCTGATGGCACAGGCCCGCGCCTACGCGCCGCTCGCGCCGCTCCACCTGCCCCCGGCGCTGGCGGTGATCGACGCATTCGCCGCGCGATCGCCGGACCTGCCGCAGGTGGCGTGTTTCGACACGGCGTTCCACGCCACGCAGGACCCTCTTGCGACGTACTTCGCCCTGCCGCGGCGCTTCTACGACGAGGGCATCCGACGGTACGGGTTCCATGGACTCTCGTACGAGTTCATCGCCTGGCGCCTGAGGGAGATCGATCCCCGCGCCGCGGACGGGCGAACCGTGGTATGCCACCTGGGCAACGGCTCGAGCATGTGCGCTCTCCGGGCCGGTCGAAGCGTGGCGACCACCATGGGCTTCTCGGCGATCGAAGGACTCCCGATGGGAACGCGGTGCGGCTCGATCGATCCCGCGGTCGTGCTCTACCTTCAAGAGCACGACGGGCTGACGGTTGGGGAGGTCGCCGACCTGCTTCACCGCCAGTCCGGGCTGCTTGGCCTCTCGGGCGTCAGCAGCGATATGCGAGCACTGTTGGCGAGCGATCGTCCGGAGGCGGCGGAGGCGGTCGAGTACTACTGCTATCGGATCGCGCGGGAACTGGGCTCGCTGGCCGCGACCCTGGACGGGTTGGACGCGCTGGTGTTCACGGCCGGCATCGGCGAGCACGCGGCGCCGGTGCGTTCGAAGGTGGCGCAACGCGCCCGTTGGCTGGGGGTCGAGTTCGACGAGTCGGCGAACGCCGCCAACTCCTTGCGCATCCACGCCGCGGGCTCCGCCGTGTCGGTGCTGGTCGTCCCCACGGACGAAGAACAGATGATCGCCATGCACACCGCCCGGGTGCTGGGCGTCGGGGAGTAGGCCGGCCCGCCGAGCGGATCGGGGGGCGCTCGGGACCGCACGGAACGATCGTCCTGCCAGAGTGGCAGCCGAACGCAGTCGGCGGCCGTGGAACGGCTGCTCCAGGGGCGAAGCGGTGGCTCGCACGAGGCCACCGGGGGGTCACAGGGCGGTCATTCGTGCCTCCGGCGACGCCGCTCCGGGCCACGGCTTGGCATCCTTCTTGCCAAACGCCTAGGGTCGGGACGGGCATCACCGCCTGTCCGCATGCAAGGAGGTCGCGCAAACACCATGTCCAAAATCATCGGAATCGACCTGGGCACCACCAACTCCGTCGTCGCCGTGATGGAGGGGGCCCAGCCCAAGGTCCTCATCAACTCTTCCGGCAGCCGCATCACCCCGTCCGTCGTCGGGTTCACCGACAAGGGCGAGCGCCTGGTTGGCCAGCCGGCAAAGCACCAGCAGGTCACCAATCCCAAGAACACCGTCTTCTCCATCAAGCGCTTCATGGGCCGCCGCCACAACGAGGTCCAGAGCGAGGAGAAGCTGGTCCCGTACCAGATCGTGGGCGGTCCGGACGAACTCGTGAAGGTGAAGATCCGCGACAAGGACTACACCCCGCCCGAGATCTCCGCCATGATCCT
>JAGQOG010000414.1 GCA_020427695.1 Phycisphaerales bacterium | reverse complement strand
GACGGCCTCGACGGCCTGCTCACCGGGACGGTTTCGATCGTCGCCGTCGGGCTGATCGCCATCTGCATGCTGCTGGCGGTCCACCCCATGGGAACCGCCGAGGCCGGCATGTCGTTCGTCGGCGCCCGCATGGTGCTCGCCTTCGCCCTGCTTGGGGCGGCGCTCGGATTCCTGCCGCACAACTTCAATCCCGCCTCGATCTTCCTGGGCGATGCGGGGAGCCTCCTGCTGGGCTACATGTGCATCACCATCATCCTGATGCTCGGAGAGTTCGCCCAGACGCACCTGGTGTTCGCCGGTCTGATCATCTTCGCGCTTCCCATCATGGATACGGCGCTGGCGATCATCCGGCGCCGGCTGGCCGGCCAGGCGCTCTCGGCCGCCGACGATCAGCACCTGCACCACCAGTTGCGGCGCTCGTTGGGCAGTGTCAAGAAGGCGGTGTTCACGCTCTATGGAATCGACATGGCCTTCATGGTGCTCGGCGTGGCGCTCGCGTACCTCGTGGTGCTGACCGATCTCCGGGTTCGCGTGGTCTACGTCTGCGCCCTCGTGCTGTTTGGCTTCATCGCCGTGATCGCGATCAAGGCGGCCCGGAGGGAACAGATCCGCCTCTCCGCCGAGCGCGGGGCACGGACGCTGCGGTCGGCCGCGCCGTCCCCGACCGGCGCGGCGACCGGTCCCGCGAACCGTCCCCCGGCCGGTCCATCGACGGGCGACCCCTACACCCCAGCCAGCCCTTCCGCGCCGGCCCCGACCGCTCCGAGCGCGTCGGACCGAGCTTGACGTTCGGGCCCGCGCTCGGCGAGGCTGCTCGTCCTCCTTCGGACCTCTGAGGAAATCCGCATGCGACCCCCCCGAACGCGATTCCCGGTCAAGAGCATGACGATCTGGACCATGACGGCGGCGGCGATTCTCGCCACGGTGTCGCCCGAGCAGTCGGCGCTCGGTTCGGCACCTCGTTCCGATGAGCCGACCAAGGCGTCCGGCAAGGCGCCGCCGGCGGACGACAAGGGAACGGTGCGCGTGGAGGCTGCCGCGGCACCGAAGGAGGACGATTCGTCGACCGAGCCGGCCGCACCCGCCGCCGCGCCGGTGGTGAAGACGCCGGCGCGGCTTCCGGCGTTGCGCGAGGGAAGCATGCTCGTTCGGTCGGTCGGGCACATCGAGCGCGATCCCACTCGCAACTACCGGCTCTTCGTCCCGGACGTCTCGGGCACCGACGCGCCGCGACGTCGCTTTCCGATCATGCCGAGCGGCCGGTTGGAGGACATCGAGCGCGTGCTGGAAGCGACCGGCGCCGACACGGTGTTCGAGATCACGGGCGAGCTCTTTGTCTACCGCGGCGAGAACTACCTCTTGCCCGGACTGGCCATTCCCGTCGAGTCCCGGGCCTCGGCCCCGGTCGAGGCGGCAGCGCCGGGTGGCGGCGTCGCCGAGGACATCGAGGCTCGTCTCCGGGAGCGGGTCGGTCCGGTGGCACGGAGCAGCGATCTGGGCCCGACGATGGTGGGAGCTGACACGGGCGCGCTGGTTCCGGCCGACTCGCGCCTGCGGCTTCGGCGCGGCACCGTCATGCGCAACAACGACACCGGCGGCTGGCGCGTCGTGCTCGACGCCGACGCCGGCGCGCCGGCGGACCCGCCCATGGAACTCTTGCCGTGCCTGCTCCTCGAGTCGATCGAGCGCCACGCCCGCACCACCGATGGTCCGGCACCGATCCTGGTGAGCGGGCGGGTCGTGGTGTACGGCGGCCGGAACTACCTCGTCCCCACCGCGTTCCAGATCCCGCGCACCGGTCGCACGCTGAGCCCGGGATTGGCGGTCGGAGGGCGGTAGGCAGCAGGAGCAACACCGACTCCCCGTGCTCGGATCCCAGTGGAACGCTCGATCCCTCGATCCCTCGATGCCTTGATGCCTCGATGCCTTGATGCCTCGATCCACCTCAAGCCATGGCCAAGGCTCCGTCCCCACCCTGTCCGTACTGCGGTCGTCCGCTGACGATCATCGAGGTCCACGGGCACGGCCAATGCGCCGCGTGCGGCGCGAACATCGATCCGTGCTGCTCCGGCGAACAGGTCGGCGCGCTCGTGCCCGAGCCGCCGGACGAGGGAGCTTCTGCGCCGCGAACCCGCACGCCACCGGAACGGACTCGGCGCCGACCGCCGACCGCGCCGGACTAGGAAACCGCCACCGGCGTGACCGTGGTCATGCGCGGTGCCTTCTTCGGCGTGCCGCTCTCGGCATCGACCGGCACTTCCGCGATCTTCTTCACCACGTCCATTCCCTCGACCACCTGGCCGAAGGCGGTGTACTGCCGGTCGAGGTGCCGGCAGTGGTCTCGGGTGAGGCAGATGAAGAACTGGCTTCCCGCCGAATCGGGATCGGCCGAGCGGGCCATCGAGAGCGTGCCCGGTTGATGCTCGCGCTCGTTGAACTCCGCCTTCACCCGCCACCCCGGTCCCCCCGTTCCGTCGCCGCGCGGACAGCCGCCTTGGATGACGAATCCCGGGATGATGCGATGGAAGGAGAGATTGTTGTAGAAGCCGGCGTTGGCGAGCTTCAGGAAGTTCTCCGCGTGGAGCGGAGCCACATCGTTCCAAAGCTCCACCACGATGTTCCCGAACTCGGTTCCGATGGTCAGGCGAGGGTAGTCGGTCATGGAAGGCAGGGTAGCCTCGATCGTCGAGTGATGCTCCAAGGCTCCGCTGCGTCCTTGGGCGGCTATCGCGGCGCATGGCCGGATGGCGTGAGCGGCTCGTCCTCCGGTGCCTTGGGCCGCTCGATGCGGTGCTCGGCCCGTCCGAGTCCGGGCACGTGCGGCAACGCAGGCACCAGTTTCGCGTTCAGGATGCGGGCCGGCTCGTCGGGGCGGCCCGTTGCGGGATCGGCGATCGAGCCGCTGGCGATCGACAGGATCGTCTCGGCACCGCCGATCGCCTCTCCGAATGCGCAGTACTGTCCGTCGAGACGCGCCGTGCCCTCGCGCGAGAGGCAGAAGAAGAACTGACTGCCGGCGGAATCGGGATCGTCGGCGCGGGCCATGGAGATCACGCCGAAGTCGTGCCGCAGCCGACTCGGTTCGATCGGAAGGTCGTATCCCGGTCCGCCGTCTCCCGTGCCCGTGGGGTCGCCGCCTTGGATGACGAACGGCCGGCCCGTGCGGTCGAAGGGAACGACGCGGTGGAAGGTGGTGCCGCCGTACAGGCCGCTCTCGACGAGTTGGCGGAAGTTCCAAGCGGTGTTCGGTGCCTCGTCCGGCCGCAGCGCCACGCGGATGTCGCCGTGATCCGTCTCGAGCACCACCACCTCGTCGGGATACACCCGCACCCCCGACCACGGCGTCGGCTCGCCGGGCGCCCACGTGGCGCGCAACGCCTCGTCGTCCGGATTCGTGGGATCGATCAACACGTCGCCCCAGCCGACGATCCGGGTGTAGCGCGTGGTTCCGTCGGGCCGGATCGACTCGGTGGTGCGAATGGGCGGTCGGCCGATCAGCGGCTGCACGATGAGCGGCGTTCCCTGTGCGATCCCGTCCACGAGGAGCTGGAGCCAGGCGGCGCGGCGCAGCTCCGGCAGGGGGAACAGCTCCGCCAAGTCGATGCGCCCCGCGGCGACATCGCTCGCCTGTCCCAGCAACGCGCCGTCGTGCGTGAGCAGCACCAGGGTCAGCGTCGTGTGCGGCGCATCGGCCTGCACCTCGACCATTACCGGTGCGCCGACCCGTGTGCAGAGCTGCTCCGGCGCGAGGCGGGCTGCGATGGGAGGCGGGGCGGCTGGCGGCGCCGTCGGAGGCGCGGCTTGCAGCACGAGGGCGGTGAGCAGGGGGAGCATGTGACGTTCCTTCGACGGTTGGAGCGCAACGGAGAGGTGGTCGGTCGTGGGGCGGGCACCGTGCAACCATGGGGCGGCCACGGTGCGCTCCCCTATCATGACGACGATGAGCCCAGCGACAACCACGGGTGATC
Organism: Phycisphaerales bacterium; assembly: GCA_020427695.1. Classification (GTDB taxonomy): domain Bacteria; phylum Planctomycetota; class Phycisphaerae; order Phycisphaerales; family SM1A02; genus JAGQOG01. The sequence continues at coordinate 3,814 of JAGQOG010000414.1, read as the reverse complement.
GGAAGGTGGCCCGAACCCGTCTCGTGATCGGCCTCGAGGTCCACGTCGAGCTGTCCACCCGCACGAAGATGTTCACCCGGACGGGGAACGTGGCCCATCGCGACCACTACGACGCGGAACCCAACAGCCTGGTGGACCCCGTGGTGGCGGCGCTTCCGGGCGTGCTTCCGGTCATGAACCGGCGGGCGGTCGAGATGGCCATGACGGTCGGTCTTGCCCTCAACTGCACCGTGGCGCGGTTCAGCAAGTGGGACCGGAAGAACTACTTCTATCCCGATCTGCCCAAGGGCTACCAGATCAGCCAGTACGACCTCCCGCTGTGCGGCGACGGTGCCCTGGACATTCCCGGGGCCGACGGCACCACCAAGCGGATTGGCATCATCCGAGCCCACCTGGAGGAGGACACCGGAAAGCTCGGCCACGAGCTTCCCGGCGGCCTCCGCTACGAGGGATCCCTGGTCGATCTCAACCGCGCCGGCACGCCGCTCCTCGAGATCGTCACGCAGCCGGACTTCGACTGCGCGGACGACGTGGTGACGTTCGCCCAGGAGCTGAGGAACATCTGCCGTTTCCTCGGCGTCACCGACGGGATCATGCAGCGCGGGCACATGCGGTTCGAGCCGAACGTGAACGTCGTGGTGTTCGACGGCGCGGGGCAGGAACACCGAACGCCGATCGTCGAGGTCAAGAACCTCAACTCGTTCAAGGCGCTGCGGGGTGCGATCGAGCACGAGCACGAGCGCCAGGCGAAGCAGTGGCTGGAGGATGGACGGGTGATGGGGCCCGGGGCCAAGAGCACGCGGGGATGGGACGACGAGCGCGGGATCACCGTGCTGCAGCGGGAGAAGGAGGACGCGCACGACTACCGCTACTTCCCGGATCCGGACCTGGTTCCGGTCGTGGTGGACGACGCCTGGCTCTCCCGTGTGCGGGCCGCGGTGCCCGAACTGCCGATGGCCCGGCGGGCGCGCTACCGATCCGAGTTCGGCCTCGACGAGAAGGATGCGCACGCCCTGGTCGACGATCCGCTGCTGTGCCGCTTCTACGAGGCGTGCGTGGACGCCGTCCATCTCCGAACGGGGTCGCAGGTGCCCACCGTGCATCCGGGATTCGCGGTGGCGAAGCTGCTCCTCAACGCCGGAGCCAAGCGGTCGAACGAGCGATCGCTTCCGATCAACGAACTGGGGATCGCTCCGTCGCAGGTCGCGGCGGTGGTCGTCCTGCGGGACGAGGGCGTCGTGGGGCCGCAGGCGGCGGACGCCCTCTTCGGCCTGCTGTGCGACACCGACGCGGAGGCGATCGAGGTCGCGCGGCAGAACGGGCTGGTGGCGATCCGCGACGATGCCGCGCTCGATCGGTGGGTGACGGAAGCGATCGCGGCCCAGCCGCAAGCCGCCGAGGACGTGCGGGCGGGGAGAACGGCCGCCATCGGGCGACTCGTCGGTCAGGTGATGAAGCTGAGCGGCGGCAAGGCCGATGCGAAGGCGGTGAACGAGAAGCTCCGCGAGCGGCTGGGGTCGTAGGCAAGTCCGCGGCGGGATTCGCGCCGCCGCCGCGAATCGACCATGGAGTTGTTGAAGGGCCGCGGGCCACGACGGGATTCCGGCCCGACGACGGCGGTACACTGCCTTCGTGCACGACGACATCGCCCGCATCCTTCTTTCGTCCGAGCAGATCGCGGCACGGGTCGAGGAGATGGGTCGCGCGATCGCGGCCGATCTCGACCGCGCCGATCCTGCCCGCGGGATCGTGCTGGTGCCGGTCATGACCGGGGCGATCATCTTCGTCGCCGACCTGGTCCGGCACCTTCCGCAGAAGCTGCGGATCCAGGTGGCGACCGTCTCCAGCTATCCGGGCACCAGCGTCGCCAGCCAAGGGGCGGCGATCGTGGGATCGCTGCCCGCCGACCTCGCGGGACGACACGTGCTGATCGTGGACGACATCCTGGACTCGGGCCAGACGCTCACGCTGCTTCGGGAGGAGATCACGGCCCGCGGCGCCGCCTCCGTGCGCTGCGCCGTGCTCCTGAGGAAGCAACGGCCGCAGGCGATGGCGACGACCTGCGAGCACATCGGGTTCGACATCCCCGACGAATTCGTGGTGGGATACGGACTCGACTACGACGATCACTACCGCAACCTTCCCTTCGTGGGGACGCTCAAGGAGGAAGCGCGGTGAGACCGGAGGACGCCACCGGGCGACACACGATTCAGGATGCGGCGCTCGAATCGTCCGCAACCCTGGCGGGCGGGCCGCCGGTGCTGAACGCGGCCGAAGCCGAGGTGGCGCTCGAGGCGCCGCCGGCCTCGGTTGCCGCGCTGCTCCAGGACGACGAGGTGGTGCTGCTCGTGCTCCAGCCGAGCCTCTGGTTCGTGCCGCTGTCCTGCATCGGGTCGCTGCTGGTGATCGCGTGCCTCACGTTGGCGTTGGCGTGGCTCAGCCACTTGCCGACCCTGCCTTGGAACGACCGGCAGTCCTTCGTGCTGGGCGCCGCGCTCATGGCCGCGCGGCTGGCGTGGCAGATGCTGGAGTGGCTCAGCCGCTCGTACGTGCTGACCGACCGTCGCATCCTGCGCCGGCGAGGCGTGCTCCGGGTTTCGGTGGTCGAGGCGCCCTTGCGCAACGTCCAGAACAGCGTCGTGTACATGCTGGCCCGCGACCGGGTGCTCGGCCTCGGATCCATCGGGTTCGCAACGTTGGGGAGCGACTCGTTCAACGTCTGGTGGGAGACTGTTCGCCGTCCGACCCAGGTCCATCGCACCGTGATGGAGGCGATCGAACGCTACGGCCGACGCTGACGCCGGTCTCCCGGGAGGTCACGGAGCAACGGTTTCCAGTCCGCTGTCGCTCGGCGCCTCCAAGAGCGCCGCGGCGCTCGCCCGTCCCGTGACGCGCATCGTCTCGTCGTCCGGGCGCAGATCGACCACCAGTCGATCGCCGGATCGGCGAAGCAGCACCGCGTGTCCCGGCGTGTAGCCCAACACGAGTCCGCCTCCGCGTCCGGCGCCGAGATCGACGAGCGGCCGTGGCCGTGCGATCTCGACGGCGATCGCCGAGGAGGCGGCCCACGCCAGCACCGTGACGATCGATGCCGCCACCATGGTGGTGGCGGCCAGGGTCCGCAGCCACCGCGGTACGGCGAGGCGGAACACCAGCACCGTCCACACCACGGCGGCGGTGGAGGCCAGGGTGTCGGCGCCGGCGGTCATGCGCACGCCGGCGATCCAGTCGGCGGCGTCGGTGCTGCGGGTCGGCATGGTCGCGAGTGCGTCGAGGCGCACGGGGACCGCGGTCCACACGATGAGCAGGGCGCCGATGGCGATGGCCGCCACGGCGGCGATCGTGGAGAGCGCGACGGCGGCGGCGCTGGGACGCGGTCCGCCCGGCCGCAGCGGTCGGGTGGCCGCGAGTCCTGCCGCCGGGGCGGCGATCGCCAGGAAGCCCGCCAGCAGCAGCATCGGTTGGACCAGCCCGGCGCGGAACACGAGCGCCGCCGAACCGAGCAGTTGGCGAACGCCGCCGGACAGACCCTCTGCCGGGCCGGCCAGCAGATCCGGGATGCCAACGGCAGGTGCGAAGCCGATGCGGAAGCCGAGGTGCCCGAGAAGCCAAGCGGCGCCGATTCCGCCGCCGACACACACGGTGACCACCGCCAGCCGGAACGGAGCGGGCGAGGGAAGGTCCGACGGGCGGACGGAACGAACGGGCTGCCGCACGATCAGCAGCTTCGGCTTGGCCGACGGACCGGGGCCGACTTGGCGGGAGAGGTCGGGCATGGACGCGCTTGAGGATACCGACGCGGGTGCGGCTCAGG
>JAGQOG010000413.1 GCA_020427695.1 Phycisphaerales bacterium | reverse complement strand
TTCCCGTTCAGGGTCATGGAAGCAGCGCCTCGATGGGCTCCGAGAGCCCGCGCCCGGCAAGGTGTTCTATAAGGATGGCGATTCGACGCGCGATTGTCCAGCTTCGCGCCCGTTTCCCCGAGTGCCGAGGGCCGACGGATCGATCATGGAACTCACGTCCCCACAATCGATTCCCGGCCCTCAGCTTCTCCTCAGGAAACCATTGGCCAACGAAGTGGCACGAGGCTGGCCGACGAAGCTCCCAACGACCGCTAGGGCACGCGCACGATCCTGCGGGAGGCTTCGTCCCGACCCGCTCGGACGTGCATGAAGTAGGTACCCGGTGCGAGACCGTCGACCTCCACCTCCAACACGTGGGCTCCCGCCGAGACCGGACCATGGTGGACCGTCGCCACCTTGCGGCCGACGACGTCGTAGAGTCCGGCGGACACCATCTCGGAACGGGACAACGCGAGCGTCAGCGACGTCCTCACTCGCGCCGGCTGCGGAAAGGGCTGCCCCAGCGAAAGGCCGGCGGACGGTTCGGGCACCGGATCCATCTCGATCTCCGCCGGAGTCTCCACGGCCGGGAACGCCGCCAGGCAAAAGCGCGGCGCGGTGTCGACCGAACCGAACGTCCCGCCGACGTACACCACTCCGGCGTCGATGCCGAACGAGGCGACGTCGAACGTGCCGAGCCGCGTGAGATCGTAGCTCCACGGATCGATCTCACCGGTCGCCACGTCGAAGGCGGCGACCATCCCGCGGAACTCACCGGCGATGTGACGGAAGCCACCGCCGACATAGACCACGTTTCCGTCGACGGTGAGTGCGGAGACATCCCAATCCGGGCTGGGAGTCCATGCCGTCGGCACTCCGGTCCCGCGATCGACGGAGGCGAGCTTGAGCCGGGGCAACCCGCCGACGGTCGTGAACGCGCCGCCGAGAAAGACCCGGTCCTCCGCCGCCGCGATCGCCTTGACCACGAAGCTGACGTCGGGATTCCAGGACGTGGTCGCGCCGGTCACGAGATCCATCTCTGCCGCACGATTCCGCGCGACTCCGCCGATGTCGGTGAAGTTGCCGGCGACGTAGAGCGAGGTCCCGACCGGATCGACCGCATAGACGGTGTTGTCCGGATTCGGATTCCAGGACGTGGCCGCCCCGGTCGTGAGATCGATCGCGGCCAGGCGACGCCGCGTGACCCTGCCGATCGTGAGGAACCCGCCGCCCGCGTAGAGCAGACCGTCGTGCACGGCGAGGTCATAGACCACCGAGCTCGCGTTGGGATTCCACGGCAGGACCGCGCCCGTCGCGGTGTCGATCGCAGCGAGCCGGTTGCGCGCCTGGCCGCCCACGTTCGTGAAGCCGCCGCCGACATAGACCGTCGTTCCCTCGACCGCGAGCGCGCGCACGGTGCCGGTCGCCTCGGGATTCCAATCGGTGGGCCGTCCGGTCGCGAGATCGATCGCCGCCAGCCGATTCCGTTTCACGCCGCCGACGTAGTTGAACGATCCCCCGGCATAGACGGAGCTTCCGTCCGTGGCGAGCGAGGCGATGTAGCCCGCGGGGTCGGGATCCCACGGCAGCAGGGTCCCGGTCGTCTCATCCGCCGCCGCGAGAGCAAAGCGCGTCTGCCCCTGCACGTTGAAGAAGCCCCCGCCGAAGTAGATCGCGGATCCCAGCTTCTCCACCGCGTTGCACGCACCGTCCGGTGCGGGGCTCCAGGACGTGGGCAGTCCGGTCGCGAGCTCGATCGCTGCGACGTAGGGCCGAGGTTGTCCTCCGATCGTCTGAAAGCCTCCCGCGACGTAGGCCAGCGGTCCGCTCAACATCAGGTCGACCACCACGGAGCTCGCATCCGGATTCCAGGCGCCGGCGGCGCCGGTCACGGCGTCCAGCGACGCGAGACGGTTGCGCGACGATCCCCCGATGGACGTGAACGAACCTGCGACGTAGAGCGTGCTGGCATCTCCCGGCTCGATCACGATCACGGTGTTGTTGGGCGCCGGATTCCACGCGTTGAGCGTTTCCGACGGCAGGTCGAAGGCCGCGGCATAGCCCCGGAACTGCCCGGCGATGAAGGAGAACAAGCCTCCGACGTAGAGCGTGCTTCCGATCGAGGACAACGCGGTCACCTGGCCGTTCGTGCCCGGATCCCATGCGAGCACCGTCGCCGTCGGGATGTCGATCGCGGCCAGATTCGCGCGGTCCGCTCCCCCCACGCTTTCGAAGTTGCCTCCGATGTAGAGCGTGTCACCGACCCGGCGGAGCGCATTGATCGCCCCCGGCTGGCGCGTGCCTCCGATCCGATCGAAGATCTCGCCCGGAGTCCACGACGAGAGGCTGCCGTCGGGCGCGATGCGGGCCAGACAGGTCCGCGGCAGGTCTCCGACGATCTCGAAGTAGCCGGCCAGAAACCAGCCACCCTCGCCGTCGGGAATGATGTCGATCACATCGTCGTTGTTGGTGGTGACGGACCGCACCGCCGGGGGCGCTCCTTCCACCAAACCGGTCACCGGGTCGAGCGGCGCGGCCGATCCGGTGTAGGGCACGATCTCCCGAAAATCACCGCCCAGATAGAGGATCCCATCCTGGACGGCCGACGTGAGGACGTTGCCGGCATAGTTCGTCATCCACAAGTCGTCGCGGAGCTGGGCCGCCCCCGGCGTCGTGCTCAGGCACGCCAGGGCCGCGATCCATCCCATCGTCTTCCAAAGGCTTGGCACGGGTTCTCCTTCCAGCCACGTGCCGCCGGCGTTCCGGTCCATGGTCGCCTGGCGGGGGGCTGATCCAGTTCATCGTTCACTGCACTTACGGAGAGTGGCGACGAAACGGCGGCCGAACGGACACCGCAGAGAAGAAAAGTGCCGAGACGGAGAGGAGACGATGCGGATGGGGCCCCGGCGGATTTAGAACGCGGGGCGTCCGGGCGGATCAGCTTTCGAGCAGGGCGTGGCCGCGGCGCATCATCGCGGCATCACCCAACCCCCAGGACTCGCAGCGTGGAAGGGCGGCGGCGAGCACGCGCCGATCGAACGGGCGACCCGACCCGGCGCGCGCGATCTCGAGGCCGCACCGGGCCATGGCCAGGGACGGATGCTGCTCCGCGACCTTGCCTTCGAGAAGTTCGATCGCGGTGCGGAACGCGTCCTCCGCCTCCGCAAGGGCGCCGTCTCCCGAAACGAGCGCGACCACGCCGCGTAGCCGCTCGATTCCCGCGCGGGCGACCGGATCCATCGCCGCCGCGGCATCCTCCGGATCGCGACAGGCGCGGAGGTCGTCCGCTGTGACCGGCCGACCGGCCCAGAGCGCGAGCCACGTCCGGCGCGCCGCGAGGTCGCAGCGATTGGCGGCACTCCCGTCGTTCGCGAGGAGCAACGCTTCCGCATCATCGAAGGTGCGAAATCCGGCATCGATCCGACCCGCGCGCACCATCGCGATCGCCAGATCGACAGCGCCGCGTGCCGGCATGGGATGCGCGGCGCCGTAGACGAGACGCGCGATCCGCACCGACTCTTCCAGATAGGGAATCGCGTCTTCGTATCTTCCCTCGTGGACCAGACAGTGCCCGACATTGAGCAGGCTGCCGGCCACCTCACCGGATTCATCCCCCAGGACCCGCCGGCGCGCCGCGAGAATCTCCCGATGCATCGCTTCCGCCTCGTCGAAGCGGCCCACCGCTTCCAGACCGACCGCCAGATTCGATCGCACCACGAGCACGTGCGGGTGATCGGGAGACAACATCCGGGCGAGAAGGCTCTGCGTTTCGGTGAACGCCCCCACGGCGCGGGCCTGGTCGCCGTGCTGCCAATAGAACGTCCCCAGTCCGTTGAGCGCGCTGGCCAGGCTCAACGAGTCGTCGTGCTGACCGCGGGCCAGCCCCGCCCGGGTGATCGCGAGCGCGCGTTCCAGCAACCGGCGCTGCTCCTCCGGATCCTCCACCACGCTGGCCAGGTCCTGCGCGGCGATCGCGACGTCGGACGCGTCGGGGCCGTAGCGTCGCAGATGCCTCTCCAACGACTCCCGCAGGAGCGGCTCGGCGGCCGCGCGCCCTTCCCGCAGAAGCACCAGCCGGGCCTGCTCGTGCTGGATCGCGAGGACCTCATCGGTCATCTCCGCGGTCGTCGCCGCCTCGCACGCGCGCGCGAGCGCCGCTTCCTGTTCGTCGTAGCGGCTGCGGGCGCCATGCACGCCCGCCAGCGTGCGCCAGAGCCGCGCCTGGATGCGCGGGGACTCCATCGACGACGAAAGCTCCGCCTCGGCCCGCGCGACCAGGTCGTCGACCCGCAACGAATCGCCGCCCGGATGGATCGTCGGATCGGCGGCCGCGAACAGATCCACCAACATCGCGGCGGCGCGGTCGGCATCCTCGCGTGCGGCGATCGCTGCATCCCGTTGGTCGGCGATGGTCCGCGCCTGCCACAACGCCCCCACGACCGAGGCGACGAGCAGGACCGCGACCGACGCCGTCACGGCCAGCGCGGTGCGATGGCGACGGACCAGCTTGCGCATGCGGTACATCGGCGCGTCGGGCACCGCCCGCACGGGATGCCCGGCGAGCCACCGGTCGATGTCCTCACCCAGCTCTTGCGCGGAACGGTAGCGACGATCCGGTTCCTTGCGCAGCGCCATCATGACGATCCGATC
>JAGQOG010000412.1 GCA_020427695.1 Phycisphaerales bacterium | reverse complement strand
TGAGGAATCCGCGAACAGGGGCTTCGAGCTACTCATACGTTGTTGCCGCGCAACGGTCTCTAGCTACTGCTTGGCCACGAGCGCACACGACACCTCTACTGACCAAGAGTCCAAACGAAGAGGAATCTGCGGATGGCTTGGGCGCCGCCGGGAAGGACCAACTGCACGGCTCATGGTTTGGCACCGACGTCGGAACGTAGGCGCTAGTGGTGCGAAGGTTCGCATATGGGACAACGGAGTGTCCGCGCTGTGCATGCCCTGGGTCCCCGACGCGCGTGCGCTCCGGCAACGCATGGGTCCCATCGCTGCTGCCGGCGCGAGACGGCACCCGACCGAGTGCGTCACGTCGGTCGGCCGAAGCCCAGGGGTGCTCACTCTGGAGAGAGGCCATCGACGCAACGGGGCGTTGGCGGCGGCCCGTCGCGCAGCAGGTCGGGCAGGAGCGCATCGAGTCGCCGGGGAACGAACACGTCGCGGCAACTCGCGATCTCGTCCGCACGCCACCAGCGGAATCCGCGGTGGCGCCGGCGCTCGTCCTCCGTCATGTGCAACGCCGTTGGCTCGAACCTGCTGGTCTCGACGAGGAACGCCCGTTCCCGTTCGGTGATGCGACGCCCCGCCCGAACCACGACGTTCTGCCAGGTCCACAGCTCCGCGCCGATGCGAATGCCGTCGAGCCCAAGCTCTTCGTGGAGCTCCCGTTGCAAGGCGGCGTCCGGCGACTCTCCCGGTTCCCGCCGGCCGCCTGGGGTGATCCACAGTCGCCTTCCCTCCCTGTCGCCAGACACCCTCATCAACAGGACGTCTTCCGCCGGAGTGAGCAGCAGCGCACGAACGGACTCGCTGTCGACAGCGCTCATGACTCGAGGATCGTCACGGGGAATGGATGCGCCGCTTGGATCGTGCGGTGCCTGGCGGAAGTGTACGGGCGGATCCCCATCGAACGGCGATGCCGGCAGGGTGCCCGCCCGCACTCGCGGCCGCACTTGGTCATGTGCCGGGTGGGACCATGTCCGCACCACACGAGGCGCACCGTCCGGCGAACGGCGGCCCTTCTGCGCTCGAGTGTCCGCAGCGCACGCAGATCGGGTGGCCGCGCCGACGGAGTTCCGAGCGGACGCGCGACACAAGCTGGGCATTCAAGCGCCACGACCAGCGAAACTGCAGGATGAACGAGAGGACGAAGATCGCGACGCCAAGACCAAGCACGAGCGCGACGACGACGACGTGGCGATCAGGAAAGATCCGGATCCCGACGAACATGGCGCCCACCGCCATTCCGACGACGACCAGCGTACCGATCTGGGATTGCAGCACTCGAAGCAGCCACGGCGCGCGCAAGAGACCATCGCGGCCCGCCTCGACGACGATGCCCTCGAGGTCGTCGAACGAGAGGTCAAGTCCCGGGCAGGAGACCTTGGCGAACATGTGCAATTGCTCTTCCGTCAGATGCAGGCCCCCCAAGGCACGTTCGCTTCGTGTTCGTCGGCTGACCAGCATGCCGCACTCCGGACACGCCCGGGCCTGATCGGCGGTGGGCTGAAGGTCGTAGCCGCATCCGGCGCAGAGCAGGAGACCCGGATGCTCCTCGGCCAGACGCAGCGCCGCTCGGCGCACGCGCCGGCGCTGGATCAGCGTTGCGACGTACAGCGCGGGGACGAGCATGAACACGTTGAGGGACAGCCATACCGCGCCCAGCATCAGGGCGAGGTCGGCCCCAGACTCCGTGGACGGAGCGAGCGGCAGGCCGATCAGGAGCGCGAGCGGCGTGCCCATCGCGAGCGTCGACCACGCCACGTCCTTGGCCCACTGCCTCCTCGAGCGCGGCACGCGCTCGGCCGCGAGGTGCCGCATTTCCTTGGCCTCAAACGCGTTGAAGCCCCGCTTGGCAAGGAGCTGGTCGATCGTCCGCAACACCCTGCTTCACGCTCCCTGGGGAATCCGCCGAACCAACGGTATCCTTACACCTCCGGCGGACAGACGCCCACCGTCGGCAACGAGGAGATTCGCATGCCAGCCCCCATCGTGCACTTCGAGATCGGCTGCCGGGACACCGCCAAGACCCGCACGTTCTATGGCAAGCTCTTCGATTGGGAGTTCCAGGACTACGGCGGCACCCAGATGATCGCGAACATCGGCGCCGGCCCGGACGGGAAGGGCGGACCCGGCATCGGCGGACACGTCAGCGCGCTCGGCCACGAGCCGCACCACTACGTGACCGTCTACGCCCAAGTCGACGACCTCCAGGCGACGCTCGACAAGGCCACGAGCCTCGGCGGCAAGGTCGTGGTGCCGCCGACCGAGGTTCCCAACATGGGCCACTTCGCGTGGTTCACCGACCCCGATGGAAACTGCATGGGCCTCTGGAAACCCATGCGCCACGGCTGAGCGGCCGGGTCGGCGCGGTGCATGAACGAGCGGCGGACGCACGCGGCGTGTCTGCGGCGATCCGTCAGGCGCGCGTTGCCGGCGCCCGCGAGAGGCGGGCGTTGACGATCCGGTAGGCCAGCATCGTCGCGAACAGCACCAGGATGACGAGGATGGCGCGGAGCGTGACCTGGTTGACGATGTCGGTCATCGCTCCGCGCATCCGGTCGACGGATGCGGACACGTGGCGTTCGAAGGCGTCGGACTGGGTGGTCGAATCGAACTCCTGGAAGAGGAGCCGCAGCTCGGTGGCGGCTTCCTGCACCTGCTCGATCGATCGCGAGACGTCGTCGAACGTCACGTGATCCGCCGCGACGGCGGATCCCGTTTCGGCGCTGGCGGACATCATGGTGTCCGCGGTCCGCTGAAACGCGTTGATGGTGCCCTCCCAGGCGGTGCCGGCGTCGCGCACCGCCTCGGACGTGCCGCGCAACGACTGCTCGATGCCACTGACCTGACTCAACGTGCCTCGGATTTCGCCGTTGAGGGCCGCGACCCGGTCGATCGTGGCGTTCGACTTGTCGATCAGCGCGGACAGCCCCTGCTCGTGGGAGGCGATCTGGTTCATGGTCGCCTCGCGCTGCCGCGTCACGGCATCGTCGAGCTGCGCGATCGCCTCCGTGGTCTGCTTCGGGATCAGCGTCAGCAGCTCCTCGACGGTGCGCTGCATGTCATTCGAGGTCTTCGTGAACTCGTCGATGTCGGCGAGCAGCCCCTCGATCTCCCGGGAGCTCATGATCGTGTAGTGGAGCTGCTCCATCCGCCAGGCGACGAGCTGCGGCATGCGCTCGGCGAAGAAGAAGATGCGTTCGGCCAGCAGTCGCGACTCCTCGATCTCGCGGGTGGCGGGATCGATCGATGCGAAGGGATCGAGGCGCAGCAGCGACAGCACGCTTGCGGCGCGGCGGGTTTCCGTGGTGCGGAGTCGCGCGAAGTCGCTGAACCGGACGGAGGCGACGTACGACTGTCCCGGATTCTGGGCGATCCAATCGTCGATGAGGCCGCGCAGCTCGACGCGCTGCTGCTCGGTCAGCACCCGCGCCCCCATCGCCCACGCCTCCTCCTCGTACCGGGCAAGCACCTCGAGCAGGTTCTGCCCCTGGCCGTTCAGTTGGCGGGGCACGAGGTTGGCGCCCAGGCTGTGGCGGAGCAGCGTCACCTGCACGATCAGGTCGATCACCGACACCACCGGGCTCGGTCCGGCGGCGATCGTGTACGTGCCGGTTGCCGCGGCGAGCTTGATCGCGTGCAGGGCATTCCGCGCGTCGGGATGCTCGCGGGCCGCGGTGTTGCACGCCTGCGCGAGGCCGTTGACGAACCGGTCGGCGTAGGCGTCCACGCTCGACTGGATCTCCTCCAGCGTGAGCTGCCCCGGCCCGATGCGCGATCCGGAGGTCTGGAGTCCGCTCAGCGGCTGCGTGGCCGGCGACGGACCCGTCTGGCAGCCGAGCGTCGCCAGCGCGATGGCGAGTGCGCCGGCGAGGATGCATGCAGCGGTCATGGGGCGGGACGGTCGTCTGGACACGATGTCGATCTCCTGTGTGCTGCCGTGGCCGGCCGGGGATGCGGCGCGCCGCCGGGCGGGGCTCCCGTTGCTCACGCCGAGCCTTCGCCCAAGAGTGCCGTGCGGGCGTCCCCCGGGATGACCAAGGGAATGCCGAACCACTCGATGACGGTCACGACGCTCGCGCCCGGGAGTTCGCGCTCCAACCGACGCTCACGATCGAAGCGGGCGGGGACCACCATGTTGCCGAACCCCACGGTCGTGTACTTGGCTCGCGATTGTTGGTAGGCGGAAGACTGCGGCGCCTCGGTGAGCGTCGCGACGCCGTCCTCCGGATCCAAGGCCTGCTTCACGAAGCGTTCGGTGAACTCGAGATACGGATGCCCCTCGGGCAATTGGAGAACGGCCTCCTTGGACGCGGGAATGTCGCACGGACAGGACGCCCTGAAGCGTTCGGTCGTCCACCACTCGCGAACCGGTCCCTTGGGACTCACGAGCTGCACCAACAGCGTACCTTCCCCCGCCCGCAGACGTGCCTCGACGGTTTCCCACGATGCCGTGCGTCCGGCGGCCTCGAGGCCCGCACGGAAGGCGTGGTCGTCCGCGGCGAGACGGTGCTGTTGGCGGCGCTCGAACACCAGGCACGTCAAAATAAGCGCTGCAACGACGGCGACAACGATGGCAAATGCGATCATGGTGCGAGCCTTCGGCTCCGCCGATCGAGAGTCATGGGTCACGATCCGCCATCGCCATCGATGGCCGAATCGTAGCGGATGCCCGGTCGTGCGGATCCCAGGTGAACGTCGCGCATCTTCCGCCGAGGGACGAAGGGACGAAGGGACAAAGGGAATGAGAAAGGACGCTG
>JAGQOG010000032.1 GCA_020427695.1 Phycisphaerales bacterium | reverse complement strand
GAGGGTCCAGCCGGCCTGGAGCATCAGGCCGAGCAGCACGAGCCCCGCGCCGAGGGTGTCGGTGACGCTCGCCGAGTGCATTCGCGTGATGAAGTCGGGCATGCGCACCAGGCCCAGCGCGCCGACGACGCTGAAGAAGCCGCCCGCCACCAGCAGGACCCAGCTCGCGATGTCGATGACGGTACTCACGGACGGGACTCCGTCTCCTCGCCGGGGTGACCGAGATCGCCGTAGCGGAAGAACTTGAGCACGGCGAAGGTGCCCACGACGTTCAGCAGCGCGTACACGATCGCGAGGTCGAGGAAATCGGGGCGGTCGGACACGAACCCGAGCGCGGCGAGGAGCAGGATCGCCAGGGTGCCGATGGTATTGCCGGCCTGCACGCGGTCGAAGACGGTCGGACCGAGCGCGGCGCGCACCAGCGCGAGCGCCAGGGCGACGAGCAGTGCGGCCGTGACGGCGACGAACATCAGCGTTGCCCCTCGAACCGGCTGACGCGCCGATCCATCTCGCTGTCGATGCAGCCCTCCGCGCCCGCGGTGGTGAGGCCGTGCACGACGAATTCGGACTCGCTCGCCTCCACCGTGAGGGTGCCCGGCGTGAGCGTGATCGAATTGGCGTGCGTCACGAGCCCCACGGTCGAACGCTGCGACGGGCGGAACCGGACCATGGTGGGGCTGATCGGCAGCCTGGGATCGAGGATGATGCGGGTGACCGTCCAGCCCGACTTGAGGATCTCGACGACCAGCCAGGGCCAGTAGAGGACGGCCTGGAGCGAGCGGTCGATCGGCAGGCCCTCGCGGTCCGCGACGTGCATGCGACGTGCGAAGAGCGCCACCGCGACGGCGGAACCGAGCCCGGCGGCGAGCAGGAACGCCTCGAAGTAGCCTGACAGCAGGAGCCAGAATGCGAACAGGCTGGCAACGAGACTCAGCGTTTGGATCATTGGCGCCACGGATTGTTGTCGCGCGGGCGTTTTGTCCGGGACCGCCATGCCCCGTGCCCGCTGCCCTCCCTCCCCTTGGCAGGAACCGCGCCGGACCCGCGACCAGCCGGAACCTCGGCAGGACGCGGCCCGTCGGCCCCGGCCGGCACGGACGGTTGCCCGCCGTGCAATCGACGAAACGTACCACAGCGCCTCCGCGCCCCGCAATCGCGCAGGCAGGCGCCCGGCACCCGCCACGGCCGTCGGCAGAGACCCCGGGACCGGCCCTCCCCAGCAATCCCGCGCGGCGCCCGCCATGACGTTCGAATGGTCTCAAGACCCCTGTCGCGGTGCCGTTACCGGCCACAGGGCGGAATCGCCGGACGCCGCCGTCGCATCCGCGACCGGAGCATCGGCGGCGATGCCTGCCCGAACCGCCAAGACGAACGCCGCGGAGACCACGACATGCGCACTGCCCTGACCCTGCTGCTCGCGACCGGCCTGGCCGGCTGTTCCTCGTTTCACCTGATCCCGGACACGCGCATTCCGATCACCAACACCTTCCAGCCGACGGCGGACGCGATCGTCGCCGGACTCGTGCTCGGGGCAGCCGCCTACTACATCGTGGATCCGCTGGCGCCCAACTGGGAGCTTCGCACCGAGCGACTGGACACCTCGCGAGTCGCGATCCGCCTGCGGAAGAAGCGGTTCTCGACCGGCGGAGACGGAGAGGCGCAGGCACTGTTCCGCAGACACGCGGCCGAGATCGCCGAGCGCAATGGTGCGGGCGGATTCGAGATCCTGTCCTACTCCGAGAGCATCGACTCCGAGACCACCGTGGCGCGTCGTCTCGCGGAGGGCGTGGTGCGGCTGCTGCCGCCGGCCTGACGCCGTTGCCGGCGCCCCGGGGGGCGCGACAGAACCTGCGCGTCCCGATGGCGTCATAGTAGCG
>JAGQOG010000411.1 GCA_020427695.1 Phycisphaerales bacterium | reverse complement strand
TCACGTGGGGCGGGATCGTCGAGGCGCTCGCCGAGCGCCTCCGCGAGCCGGAGGGACCTGAGGTCGTGCTCATTCTCCCGTACGGCTGTCCGGGAACGCTGCAGGCCGCGGCCATGGACCCCCGCCGCGACGAGTTGCTCGAGGAGCTCCGCGCCGCCGACGCCGGCAACCGGCTCGGGGTCTACTGGCCGACGCTCGCGGCCGGATCAACCGAAGACGTCTTCGCGCGCTCGGTGTACGTGCACGCCAAGGCGATGATCGTTGACGACCGGCTGCTGCGCGTTGGCTCGGCAAACCTGAGCAACCGATCGATGGGGGTCGACTCGGAGCTCGATGTCTTCGTGCAGGTCGGGGCAGGAGACGACGACGCCGTCGCCGCGATCGCCGCCACTCGGCGCCGACTGCTGGGCTACCTGCTTGGCGTCCGCCCGGACCACATCGCTGCCCGCGAGCGCGAGCGCGGCACGGTGGTGGCGGCGATCGAGTCGCTGCGCGGGGGCGAGCGCACGCTCCAGCCCTTTGAGCACCGCGCCGACAAGCTGGCGCGGACGCTCTCCCCGCCCCTCGACCTCGCCGATCCGGCCCGGCCGATCTCCGAAGAGAGCGCCAAGCGGCTGCTCGCCATGATCCAAGACGACGCCGGGCTCGCCGACCGCGCCCGGCGCCGCCTCAACGTGCTCATCGGCCTCGGCCGCCGGTCGGCATGGGCGATCTGGCTCGTCGGCATCGGCCTTGCGATCGTGATGCTGTGGACGCTTACGCCGCTCTCCGAGTGGGCCGACCGTGAGACGCTCGCACAGCTCGCTGAAACGGTTCGGTCGAGCGACCTGGGCGTGGCCGGCGTCGTGGTCGGCTTCGTCGTGCTCGCAAGCGTCGGCATGCCGGTGATGGTGCTGGTCGCCGTGACCGGATCGATCTTCGGGATCTGGCACACGCTGCCCATCTGCCTGGTGGGCGTGATCGCGGCCGCCCTCATCGACTTCGGGATCGGTCGTCTCCTCCCCTTCGGGACGGGCGGGAGCCGCGCCGCCTCCCGATTGCGGCGTGTCGGGCGCCACTTCGCCAACCGAGGTGTTCTGGCCATGGCGGTGCTGCGCAACCTGCCGATCGCCCCCTTCGCAGTCGTGAACATCGCGTGCGGAATGAGTTCGGTGCGGTGGTGGACCTACCTGCTCGGCACGGTCATCGGCATGCTCCCGGGGATCGTGCTCATCGGTCTCTTTGGCCGCAGAATCGGCGCGCTCGTGTTCGAGCCCACGGCAACCGGTCTCCTTCAGCTCCTCGGATTGGCAGCCCTGGTGATCGGCGCCGCCGTCGGGGCCGACGCGGCGCTCCGCCGCTGGGGACCCGCCACACGCGACGAACCGGATGATCCGGAGAATGCGGACGCTGACCCGCAGGCGGACGTCCAACGACGGTGGCGACGCGCCGGTGCCGTCCGGGTCGAGCGAACTCAGCGCACCATCGAACCGACTGGAAAATGATCGAGGTAACGTGCACTGCCGCTTGGTGACCTGGAACATCCACTCCTGCGTCGGAACGGACGGCGCGTACGACCCCGGCCGTACGGCGGAGGTCCTTCGCGGACTCGACGCGGACATCATCGGCCTGCAGGAGGTCGACTGGCGCACTCCGCCGTTCGACGGCATGGACCAGTTGACCCTGATGGCGCAGCGGCTGGCGATGACCCCGGTGGCGGGCCCCAATCTGCGCGACCACCGCGGCGAGTACGGCAACGGCCTGCTCACGCGCCTTGAGGTTCGCGAAGTCCGTCGTGTGCACCTTGCCCACGACGCCAGTGAGCCCCGCGGAGCCATCGACGCCCTGCTGACGCGCGACGGCCACCGCCTGCGCGTGCTAGTGACGCACCTCGGCCTGAGGCGTCGGGAGCGCCGCCTCCAGGCGCAGGCCATTCGCGCCGCCGTGGAACGCGGCGCCGACGCCGTCGTGCTCCTGGCTGATCTCAACGAGTGGATGCCGGGGCTGCTCGTGGGCGACATCCTGGCGCCGGAGCCG
>JAGQOG010000410.1 GCA_020427695.1 Phycisphaerales bacterium | reverse complement strand
GATCGCGCGTTACGACTACGTTCGCTTCGGAAGCATCTTCGAGACCGGCTATCAGGGCGAGGCCACCCGGTTTTCGACGCCGCTCTTCGAGGGTCTTTCCGGCCTCCTGCTCTCTCCGGCCAAGGGGCTCGTCTGGTACTGCCCGCTGATCGTGCTCGCGGCGTTCGGGTGGCCGGCCTTCGCACGCCGGAATCGCGGGCTCGCGATCACCGTCGCGTGCGGTTCGGCGTTGCATCTGCTGCTCATCGCCAAGTACTACTCCTGGTACGGGGGTGATGCCTGGGGACCACGGCTGCTCGTGCCGCTGCTGCCGCTCTGGCTCCTGCCGCTCGGGGAGAGCGCGGCCGCTCTCCGCGAGGGAAGCCGCTGGCTCCGCGTTGCCGCACTCGTCCTGGTGGCGGCGAGCCTAGCGGTCAGCGCCGCCTCGGTGCTGTCGCCGTTCGACTCGTATGCCCTGCGGACGGAGACGGGTCCGCGGGGCCGGCTCCTCGCCGCCTGGGAGGTGCCGCGCTCGCCCGTGGTCCACCATCTCTCCCGGCTCCCCGAGGCGGTCCGCCGGACGACGGCCGAACTGGCCGGGGTCAGGCCGGTCGGCGTTGCCGGAGGCGGGGAAGGGAAGGTGGCGATTCCGGACTTCGCTTTCGCGCGCTACGGATCGCACGCGCTGCTCCAATGGAGCCGGGGGGCGTTCCTTCTCGCCGCAGTCCTGCTGGCTTCGGCCGCGGTCCTCGCGCGGCGCTCGCGAAGCGATCAGAAGGCGTTGTTGTCCAGCCCGCCGCAGTAGTTCCCCGGTGCGTTGTGGTACGTCCGCACGACGCCGGTGGCGACCTCGGTGATGCGCAGCGTGTACTCGAGGTTCGACAGGGTGCCGTAGAGGACGAGGACGCGATCCGGGAAGTCGAGCACCTTCACCAGCAGCTCCAGGTTCGCCGGGTCGGTGAAGGCGAACGCCGCCGTCAGGTCGGACAGCTTCGTCGCCCGGCCGACGCCGGTCGAACCGTCGAACTGGTTCCGCCAGTCGAGATCGACGCGGAAGCGCCCGCCTACCAGGCAGGCGGCGGTGGCGCCCGGCTGGCAGGTCGCCATCGGCGCCAGCTCTCCCCCCTCGCTGACGGAGCCGAGGAAGGCGTCCGAGGCCGCCAGGTTCTGGTCGATGGCGCCGCAGTCCCCGGCGGTGTTCTGGTACGTCTTCGTCGTTCCCGTCACCGTGTCCAGGACGCTGATCGTGAACCGCAGGTTCGTCAGCTGGCCGTAGAAGAAGAGGAAGCGGTCGCCGAAGTCCAGGACCTTGACGATGAGCTCGATGTTGTTACGATCGGTGAAGTAGAGAAAGCCGGCGAGATCGGTGTTGCGGATGGCACCGGCGGAGCCGCTCGAGCCGTCGAACTGGTTGCTCCAGGTCGCGGTGACGCGGAAGCGGCCGTCGACCAGACAGAGCGTCCCGGCGGGACAGCTGCCGTTGCCGCCTCCGCCGCCTCCGCCTCCGCCGGAGAACGAAGGGTCGTAGAGGGTGCGCAGTGCATCGATGTCGTCGCTCGTGAGTCGCGCTCCGCGGCCGTCGTCGTGCACCCGGTAGTACATCAGTGCGTTGCGGAGGGTCGTGTTGGTCTCGGTCCGGTTCTCACTCGAGTGGCTCAGCCCGAGCGTGTGGCCGAGCTCGTGTCCGAACAGCTCTTCGACGGCCTTGGCAGGACTGGCGGAGAACTGGAAGTAGCAGCCGATTCCGGAGTTGATGACGATGTCGGCGCCCTGGATCCGGATGTAGGTCTGACCGTTGTAGCGCCCCGTCGTGTCGGTGCTGTACCAGGGTCCGCCGATGGCGAGGGTGCCGCCGCTCGAACAGCTGAAGTCCCCTTCGACCTCGTCGTTCGGATCGTCGAAGAGCAGGACGTTCTGACCGTCGAAGTTCTGCAGGCCGGCGGTGAGTCCGCTGGTCCCGGCGTAGTTGTAGCGGATCGGAGTGTGGGACTCGTTGTTCCAGGCGGCGATCGCTGCCTGGAAGGCGGTGGGGGCACTGCCGGAGAACCCCTCGAGCGGATCGGGATCGATGCGCCAGGGGACGCTGCGACCGTTGTCGAATTCGAACCAGCGCAGATTGCGTCCGTCGTCCTCGAGCAGCTGGAACATCGGCAACAGGGTATTCGTGCTCGCCTCGGGGCTGCGGAAGAAATAGTCCGCCGGACGGATCCGCCCCGACGCCTCGCTCTCGATCCAGTCGGTGAAGCGGTCGAAGTCGCGCTGCCGGCGGCCGTCCGGGAGCGCCAGGTCCGCGATCTCCTGGTCGCTCAGGACGTCGACCTCCGAGAGATCGCGGTAGGCGACCGGACGGTCGCCGATCCTGGTCTCGTGGAACGCACCGAGCACCGTGTGCAGGATGCGGAAGGTTCCGTCGGGG
>JAGQOG010000031.1 GCA_020427695.1 Phycisphaerales bacterium | reverse complement strand
TTGTGGTTGTGGTTGTTGTGGTTGTTGCTGCTGCTGCTGCTGCTGGCGTTGAAGAAGAAGCTGCTGCTGGCGTTGAAGAAGCAGCTGTTGTTGTTGTTGTTGTTGTTGTTGCTGGTCCTGATTCTGCTGCTGGTTCTGGTCCTGATTCCGTTGCTGCTGTTGTTGCTGATCTTGGTTCTGCTGCTGCTGCTGGCTTTGGTTCTGTTGCTGCTGTTGTTGCTGGTCTTGGTTCTGTTGCTGGTCCTGGTTCTGTTGCTGGTCTTGGTTCTGTTGCTGGCCCTGGTTCTGCTGCTGCTGCTGAAGCTCTTCGATCTGCTTGAGGAGTCGGTGCGCGGTTTCCGCGTTGCGCCGAGCGTCCACATCCTTCGGATCGGCGGCGGCCGCGTCGAGGAATCGGCCGAGCGCCTGGTTGAGCCGCTCCTTCGCCAGAGACAGCGGGTCAGCCGGCGGCTCGGTGCCCGGCGTGGCCGCCGTTGTCGGCGGGGACGCGCTCGCCCCGCCGGGCGACTGGCTTGGCGGCGCCGTCAGGTCCTGGAGTCCCTGGGCGTACGCGGCGTTCCCGAGGTTGAAGGTCGCGCGATTGGCGAGATCGGCGTCGGCGTCGGCGGTGGCGATGGCTTGTTCGAAGAGCTTGGCCGCGTCGGCAAACCGACCGAGCCGGTAGTTGGCCAGGCCCAGGTTGTACTGCGCCGCCGCCGAGCCGGGATCGGTGGCCAACGCCGCCTCGAACGCCGACGCGGCGTCCTCGAACTGCTGCTCCCGCAGGGCCGCGACCCCGCGGTCGAACTGCTCGCGGAACGCGGGAGTCGGAGGCGCCGCCGCGGCGGCGAGGGCAGGAATCACCACGGCCGCGACCGCAATGACACGTGGAACGCTCATGGGGCGACCTCCTTGCTGTGCCGGCTGCGGCGGCGACCGCTCACCAGACACTCCGCCACCAGCAGGGCCAATGCCGCTCCTGCGAACAACTGGAATCGAGGATGCCGTTGCCGGACGGGACCGGTGGCGCCTTCGCGCACGGTCAGTCCCTCCGTCACGCGTTGGAACATGGCACCGACATCGCCCGTCGCGGTTCCCAGCGGGATGAACGCGCCGTCGCCCGCGGTGGCGATCTTGGCGAGGAGTTCGGCGTCCATCCGGCTCCGAACGACCTGACCGTCGTAGGTGAGATCGGTGCGCCCGCCTCCCTCGACGATCGGAATCGTGGCGCCTTCCGTGGCGTCGCCGATGCCGACGGTGTAGGTGCGGACCTTGCGGCTCTCCCTCATCTGCGCGGCCGCCTCGACGGGCAGGCTGCCGAGATCCTCCCCGTCCGTCACCAGGAGAATCACCTTGCCTTCCTGCGGCTCTTCGTCGGCGGGGTCGAGGAACGAGGCGGCGGCGGCCCGCAGCGCATCGCCGATCATCGATCCGCCGCGATCGGCGGAACGGATGTCCGCTTCCCGCAGGCTGGTGCGGAACGATTCGTAGCTGAGCGTGAGCGGGCAGACCAGGCTGGCGTCGCCCGCGAACACCATCAGCCCGACGCGATCGCCGCCCAGCGTCTCGACCACATCGGAGATCGCCTGCTTGGCCCGTTCCAGCCGATTCGGCCGGGCGTCCTCGGCCAGCATCGAACGCGACACGTCGAGCAGCACCATCACGTCGAGGCCGCGCCTGGGAATGTCGGTGTAGAACACGCCCCAGCGCGGATCGGCCATGGCCACCGTCACGAGTCCCAGCGACGCGACGAACAGCACCAGGCGCAGCGCGCTGCGCGAGAGGCTGAACGATGGTGCGACGCGCCCGAGAAGGGGAAGTTCGGCAAAGCGAAGCAGGCGCCGACGCGTGCCGCGCAAGGACAGGACGCCCAGCGCGGCCAGCGCGGCGACCGCCCAGAGCCAGTGGAGATGGTGCGGTTGTTCGAGTACGAGATCCATGACGTCGGGGGTGCGAATCGACGGGCCGTGGCGATCGTGGCCGTGCGGACGGAATCAGGTCAACGGGCGGATGCGGGTGAGCGACAGGACGCCTTCGGCGAGCAGGAGGCCGAAGACCATGGTGAGCAGGGCGGGAACGGCAACGCCGCCGAGGGTGGTTCCCTCGACCGCGAGGTCCTTCTCCAGACGGTACCGACGCTGTTCCGTTTCGGTGCGCTCGAGGCGGTCGATCTCCTTGTAGATGTCCACGAGGGACGAGGCGTTGGTGGCAACGAAGAACCGTCCCCCCGTCTTCTCGGCCATGTCCCGCAATGTTCGTTCCGCCGGCGTGCCGCGGCCGCCTGCGCCCGACACGCGCGAGCGCTGGGCACGGGCGAAGGCGTTCCCGGCGCCGATCGCGTAGATGCGGATGCCGTAGGTTTGGGCCAGCTCCGCGGCGGTGGCCGGATCGATGTCGCCAGCGTTGTTCTCGCCGTCGGTGAGCAGCACGAGCACCGTGCTGCGAATGCGGTGCGACGGATCGACGGGGCGTTCGATCAGCTCGCGGAGCCGCTCCACACCCAAGGCCACCCCGTCGCCGATCGCGGTGCCGTCCTCCGCCCTCGTGTTGGCGACGCGGAGCTGGCGCAGCGCCTGGACGACGTGGCCCTGGTCGAGGGTGGGCGGACACACGCTGTCCGCGTGCTTGGCGAAGGTGACCAGGCCGATCAGGTCGTCGGGGCGCCCGCGCAGCCCATCCGCTCCGTTGGTTCCCACCACGAAGTCCTCGACGATGCGCTTGACCACGCCGAGGCGATCGATGGGTCGCCCGCCCACCACGAAATCGTCGTTGCCCATGCTGATCGAGCGGTCGAGAACGAGTTCGATGGCGATGCCCTCGACCGTCACCCGGCTCTGCTCGTTCGCCTTGAGTGGCCGGGCGATGGCGACGACCAGCAGGACCATGGCGAGGGTCCGCAGCACCGCCGGAAGATGCCGGAGCCGTGCGGGGATCGACGTGCCGGCCTCCTCCATGGCCATCACGATCGGATGGGCGACCTGGGCTCGCCGTCGCACGGACGACCACCGCCACCACGCCAGTCCGGCCAGGGGCAGGAGCAGGAGCAGCCAACCTGATGGCTGGTGGAAGCCGATCATGGCGTCGCCCCCGCGGCATCCACCGCTGTGCGCCGCACGAAACCTCGCGTGGAGGCGAGCGCAGCACTGCACGCTTCACGCGGTGCGTCCTGCCGGGCGAACTTGACGAGATCGGCGGCTCGAAGCAGGCCGGCGAGCATCGAGCTGTGTTCCGCCGCCAGCGCCGGGTGGGTCTGGGCGATGCGCAGGAACTCGTCCGTGGTCTGTTCCGGCGCCATCACCTCGAACCGACGCTCGATGTACGTGCGCAGGATGTCGGTGAGGGGCACGACAAAGGAGCGACCCCCGGCATCCACGGCTCCCGATGCCTCCAGCCGATCCAGTTCCGCCAGGGCCCACACGTGCGAGGGCACCGGCGGCGGGGGCTGGCGCCGGGCGCGGAGCGTGGCCGCCACGATCGCGGCCACCACGGCGGCGGCGAGAACGCTCCCCGCGACGAACCAGGGCCAGCGAGCCGGCACCGGCAGCACGGCCTCGGGCTTGACGTCGGCGTATTCCTGCGGATCGAACGTTCCTTCGATCAGCGTGTCGATCCGCACGGTGGCGGGCGCTGTGGAAAGTGTCGTCGGCTCGGCCTCGCCTTCGCCACGGAACGACACTTCCAGCGGAGGAATGTCGTGCTCCCCTGGATCAAGTCCGACCAGCGTGAACGTTCGGGTGGTCACGCGGCGCCCGTCCTTGAGCTCCGCCCGGCTCGTCGTTGCCCCACGGAGGGTGAACGCGCCGAGATCGGCCGGCGGATCCGCAATCGTGGCGCTGGATGCGGGTGGCGACACGGCTTCGACCGTCGCCTCGATCGGTTCGCCCACGGTGGCGCTCTCCCGGCTGAGGCGCAGCCACACCGCCACGGGCTCCGATTGGCCGCCGTCCGTGGCGGGTGCCGGAGCGGTTCGATTGCAGCCGGCAGCGCACAGCGTGAACGCGGCGAGGACGGCGACGGTGTGCGGCCGGATCGATCTCATGCCCGGCGCTCCCGGCGGCGGAAGTACCGCGTGAGCGGCGCGACGATGTCGTCGCCGGTTCGGACCTCGATCGGCTCGCAGCGAATGGCTCGGAACAGGCGGTCGCGCCGCGCCGCCGCTTCGCGAACGATCGACTCGTACCGGTCGCGGAAGCGGGGGCTGGAGGTGTCGGCGAAGAACGTGCCTCCCGTCTCCGGATCGACGAATTCGACCACGCCCATCGCCGGCAGTTCGAGCTCCCGTCGATCGGACACCACGACGGGGATCAGGTCGTGGCGACTTCGGGCCACCCGCAGCGGGGCCTCGTATCCGTGGTCGAGGAAGTCGCTCAGGATGAACACCACCGATCGTCGCCGCACGACGCGGTTCAGCTCCTCGAGCGCGTGGGCGATCGAGGTCCCGCGGCCTTGGGGCTCGAACGCGATCAGCTCGCGCAGCACGCGCAGCACGTGGCGGGGTCCCTTGCGCGGCGGCAGGAACCGCTCCACCCGGTCGGTGAACAGGAAGAGCGAGACCTTGTCGTTGTTCCGGATGGCCGAGTAGGCGAGCGTGGCGCCGAGCTCGGTGATCAGGTCGCGCTTGAGCTGGGTGTGGGTTCCGAATCCGCCCGAGGCGCTCAGATCCGCCGCGATGACCACCGTGAGCTCGCGCTCCTCTCGGAACAGCTTGACGAACGGCTCGTTGAAGCGAGCCGACACGTTCCAATCGATCGACCGCACGTCGTCGCCCGGGAGATACGGGCGGACCTCCTCGAACTGCATGCCGCGGCCCCGGAACGCGGAGTGGTACTGCCCCGCGAGCGCATCGCTCACGCGGTGGGAGGTCCGGATCTGGATGCGCCGGACCTTCTTGAGCAGTTCCGTCGGGGGCGTCGCGTTGGCCATGTGGCGATCGAGCAGTCGTTAGGGGACGGGCACGTGGTCCAGGACCGCCTGCACGATGTCGTCGGACGTCTTCTCCTCCGCCTCGGCTTCGTAGGTGGTGGTGATGCGGTGCCGAAGCACGGGGAACGCGACGTCCTTGACGTCCTGCGGGAGCACGTATCCGCGCCCGTCGAGAAACGCGTTCGCCTTCGCGGCGAGCGTGAGGCTGATCGTCGCCCGCGGGGAGGCGCCGTACTGGACGAGACCCGAAATGGGCACGCGATGGTGGCCCGGATCGCGGGTGGCGATGACGATGTCGACGACGTAGTCCTTGAGCCGGTCGTCCATGTAGATCTGGTCCACGACCTCCCGCGCGGCGGCGATCGCGGCCGGCTCCATCACCGGCGTGATCGTGTGGCGGGCGTTGGTCCGTCCCATGCGGTCGAGGATCTCCCGCTCCTGCGCTCGGGAGGGATACTCGACCACGATCTTCAGCATGAAGCGGTCCACCTGGGCCTCGGGCAGGGGATAGGTGCCCTCCTGCTCGATCGGGTTCTGCGTGGCCAGCACCAGAAAGGGCTCCGACATCGGGAAGGTCTCCGTCCCGATCGTGACCTGCCGCTCCTGCATCGCCTCCAAGAGCGCGCTCTGCACCTTGGCGGGCGCCCGGTTGATCTCGTCGGCGAGGATGATGTTGGTGAAGATCGGGCCCTTCTTGACCACGAACTCCCCGTCGGCGGGACGGTAGACGAGGGTGCCGATCAGGTCGGCGGGCAGGAGATCGGGCGTGAACTGGATGCGCTGGAAACGGGTGTGGATGCCGGCCGCCAGGCACGACACGGCGGTGGTCTTGGCCAGGCCCGGCACGCCCTCGATCAGGATGTGGCCGTTGCACAGCAGGCCCAGCAGCAGTCCGTGGAGCAGGTCCTCTTGGCCCACGATGACGCGGTGCATCTGGTCGGTCAGGCTTCGGAACGGGCCGGCATGCTGGGCCACGAGACCCTCGACCCGCTGGATGTCGGGGTTGGTGACGATGGTGGGTGCCACGGGAACGAGTCCTCCTTGGGCTGACTCCTCGCCTCGAGCCGTCGGGGTGCCGTCCCGGCGCGAGTCAGCGGGACAGCGAGAAGTGGGCCGATCGGCGCAGGGAGCGGGAGAATACCGGGGATGCGTTGGACCGGATGCGCCGGATCGGAACTCCCGTCGCATCGGGTGGTGGACGTTGGAACGTCCGGAGCAAGAGTCTACTGCGTGAGTGGGCGCGTGGGTTCGCGCCGATCCCGACCCGTTCCGGGTGCGGGCAACCGCAGGCCGCCGATCGCCTCGCGGCGAGCCGCGGGCGGGCCGGTGCTCTCGATGACCACGCGGACGATCGCCGCGCGTTCCGGCATCGGTCGGGGCAGTCTCGCTTCGAAGGCACCGTTCCGCACCGCCGCGGAGGTGACGGCGAGCGTCCGGTCGGCCATCGTCTCGAAGTTGGACCTCGCCTTGCGCTCGAGCTCCGGATCGTCGGCGCCCAGCACGGCCTCGAGCGCGTCCGGGCGAACGCAATCGTCGCGCCGCGTTTCCACGGTCACGCGGGCCGTTCCTTCGTCGATGCCATGCACGACGCCGCGCAGCACGCCGTCCCGAATCGAGAGCTCGGTCACGCGCGCCCGCGGGTACGCGATGCGCATGGCCGGATCGCCGAGCAGGTTGTACATCCGAACGTGCATGAGACGCAGTCCGGAGAGTCCGACGGGCCAGTGCATCGCCGCCGCCACCGGCGCGGCAGCGCCATCGAGCACGAGGTCCGCCGCGCTCCGGTGGAGCATCGCGGCATCGATGAGGCGGTCGAGCTCGCCGACGGTCGGGGGCTGCACCTCCAGCAGGATCCGGGTGAGGTTCTTCTGGAGAACGGCGGTTCCGTACGGATGCGTCGGACGGCTTCCCGCGATCACCGCGGCCGGTCCGCCCGGAGTCAGAAGCATCGACTCCGCGAGGCATGGCTTTCCGGACGGTTCGTCGAACCAGCCCGTGCTGCAACAGCCCAGAAAGGCGATTGGGAGTCCGGCTCGCGGGGTGTCCAGGCGGGCCACGGCGCCGCGGCCGAGGATCGGAAACGCGGCGCGACCGATGCGGAGTCGATCGAGCGCGTGCGGCGATCCGTGACCGAGGTAGACAAAGAGAAGGTTGTCCTCCCCCAAGCGCGAGACGACGGCGTCCTCGAGCTGCGACGGCGGGGGGCAGTAGCTCGACGCGGGACTGGCATAGATCATCGAGAGGTCGCTCGACGGCGGAAGCATCGTCTCCACCATGGCGCGGAACAGCGTCTCGAGAAGTTGGTCGGCCGCGCCGAATCGACCCTCGCCCGCCACGAACGCCAGGCGCGCTCTCCACGCGCCCGGCGGCGCCTCCTGCTCGTACTGCCGCACCTTGGCGAGAACGGATTCCGCCTCGTCGTTGCTGCGGGCGGGCACGCGTCCGAGGGACCAGTCGGGAACCTCGTCCCGGTCGTCGGCGAGCCGATAGGGATGGTCCGAGATGAACGACGCCTCGGTGCCGGGCGTGACCAGGCGCGGATCCGGCTGCTCGAAGGGGAACGGCGGGATGGCATCCGCGTCGCCGAGGAGGAGGATCGCCGTCTCGTGCGGCGCGTCGGACGACGCCGGTTCGTTCGATCGGGCCCGGCGCAGGCACGCGCGGATCCGCGTGCGAATTGCCTCCGGTGCGGCACCGGCATCGATGGGAATCCGCACCACCGTCCACCCGTCCGAAACGCGGTAGGCGCTCCAGGATTCCGCGGCACTCGTGAGGGCCGCGGAATGGACGATGACCATCGTCCGATCGGAGCGTTCGCCGGCCCGCGCCGGAGCGGACAGGGCGAGGAGCAGGACGAACGCGATTCGGAACGGCGCGCCGGGCATTGGTGAAGAGTCTAGTTCGCCCGCGTCAAGCGGGTCGCCTCGGCATCGAGCCGTCGCCTGGTTCGGAGGGCCAGGCCGCCGACCAGGACCGGAACCAGGTGGAGCGCCGTCAGAAGGGCCACGCCGCGGACCACGGGGAAGGTCAGGGGTGCGACCGCGGGGTCGGGCCGGCGACCGAGCACACGAGATCCGATCACGAGGAGCGACTCGAGGGGCACGATCGACAGCACCGCGGGGATGGACGTCAACACGCCAAGGACGAGCCAGGTTCGCGGCACCTGCGGCACACCGGCGACGCGCTGCGCCCGCGCGAGCACCACCAGCACCAGGAGCGGCAGCGCCAGCCGCACGAGGAGATCAAGCGTGGTCCACCACGGCGCCCAGAGCTGGACGACGGCGAGGGGCAGCAGCGACAAGTAGGGAAAGAGGAGGAGCACGACTCCGGCCAGTACGGCGACATGCACCACGACCGACAGCGTGTCCCGCGGCCGGTCGCCCCGGTGAATCGGTCGCGCCAACGTCCACGCTCCCGCGAGCAAGGCGAGGAGGAGACCTGCCCGCACGAGGCCAACCGTCACCATCGCCTTTCCCATCGGCGCGGTCGTCCGCGCCGCCCACCACGAGACCAAACGAACTACCAGGAGCCCGAAGGCCGCCCCGGCGAAGAGCCACGCGCCGATTGCGAAGCCGCGCCGCCAGCGCGGATGGAGCACCGGGTGCTCGGCCATGTCGCGGGAGATCCGCACCGACTGCCCGCACTCCGGACACACGCCGTCGGTCGCGGTGTGCGCGAGTTCGTAGCCGCATCCGCTGCAGGCGAGGCCGGCGGGCGCAGAGATGGAAACGGGCCCGCTCGACATGCCGTCGATGGTACGCGCCGGTGCGGGTCGCCCGTCCACCTGCGGTACCATCCCGTCTTCATGGCGAACACATCGATCGGCTTCATCGGTCTCGGGGTCATGGGCGAGCCCATGGCGGGGCACCTTCTCGCCGCCGGGCACCCGCTGGTCGTGCACACGCGGACGCGGACGCGGGCGGCGCCGCTTCTCGAGCGCGGCGCGCGTTGGTGCGACACGCCGCGCGAGGTCGCCGAGGAGTCGGAAGTCGTCGTGTCGATCGTGGGCTATCCCGAGGACGTCGAGAGCGTTCACCTCGGCCCCGAGGGAACACTCGCGGCGAATCGTCCACCGCGACTCGTCATCGAGATGACCACCAGCCGTCCCAGTCTCGCGGTGTCGATCGCCCGGGCGGCTCGGCAGGTGGGCGTGGGCGCCCTCGATGCCCCGGTGAGTGGCGGCGACGTGGGTGCCCGCAACGCGACGCTCTCGATCATGGTTGGGGGCGAAGCGGAGGACGTGTCGCTCGCCATGCCGATTCTCGAGCGCCTGGGCAAGTCGATTGTCCACCAGGGCGGACCAGGCGCCGGACAGCACGCCAAGATGGTCAACCAGATCCTGATCGCCGCCAACATGATGGGGGTGTGCGAGGGTCTCCTCTACGCCCGTCGGGCGGGACTGGATCCGGACAAGGTGATCGCCGCCGTCGGGAGCGGCGCCGCTGGATCGTGGTCGATCAACAACCTCGGGCCGCGCATTGTCAAGGGCGACTTCGAGCCGGGCTTCTTCGTGGAGCACTTCATCAAGGATCTCGGCATTGCCCTGGAGGAAGCCAACCGCATGGGTTTGCCGATGCCGGCGCTGGCATTGGCGCGCCAGCTCTACGAAGCGGTTCGGGCGCAAGGACGGGGACGCAAGGGCACGCAGTCCCTGTATCTCGCGTTGCAGCAGTTGGCTGGCGGGTGACCTCGGTGGCCTCCGGACCCGGCACCACCGATTCTCGGTCCGCTTCGCCGCTACCATCCAGACCCATGTCGGACCGTCTGCCCATCCTCCTCGCACACAGTCCCGATCCGGACGACGCCTTCATGTGGTGGCCGTTGATCGGGATCGACGGCGGGCCGCCGGCGATCGACACCGGCCGCTTCGCGTTCCGCACGGTGCCCGACGACATCGAGTCGCTCAACCGCCGCGCCGAGCAGGCGGAGTTCGACGTCACCGCCATCAGTTGCGCCCAGTACGCCCGCGTCGCGCGCGACTACGCCCTGACCGCATGCGGCGCCAGCGTCGGCGATGGCTACGGTCCGAAGCTGGTCGCTCGGGGCCCCATGGCGACGGAGGAGATTGCCGCACGCGGCCTGCGGGTGGCGGTTCCCGGCGAACGGACCACGGCCTTCCTCGTCGCCAGCCTGATGATCGGACCGGGGCGCTTCGCGCCCGTACCGATGCCGTTCGACGAGATCCTCGAGGCCGTGGCCGACGGCCGATGCGATGCCGGCGTGGTGATCCACGAGGGACAGCTCACGTTCGAGACGCATGGCCTGCACCTGGTCGCGGACCTCGGCGCGTGGTGGACGGCCCGCACCGGACTGCCGCTGCCGCTTGGCGCGAACGCCATCCGGCGCGATCTGGACGACCGCTTCGGCGCCGGAACCCTGGAGGAGGTCACGACGATTCTCGCGCGGTCGGTCGAGCACGCGCTCGACCATCGCGACGCGTCCGTGGCCTACGCGATGGGGTTCGCCCGGGGGTTGACCACGGAACTCGCCGACCGGTTCGTCTCGATGTACGTGAATCACTGGACGCTCGACTACGGCCCGCGCGGTCGGGCCGCCGTCCGGCGCCTGCTCGAGGAGGCCGCGGACGCGGGTCTCGGTCCGCGGTTGGACGAGGTCGCGTTCGTGGCGGCTGATGCCTCGTAGGCGATCCATGCGCGATCGGCGCGGCCGGCGCCGCCGGGGCGACCGGTCGAACGAACCGTTGCCTCCGCTCCAGCGTCAGCCCGGCGCGCCGGTGAACGCGGGTGCCGTCCACCGCGCCGTCCTGTCGGGACTGGTGTCGAGCGTCGGCATGCGCCATGACGACGGCGACTACGTCGGTCCCAAGGGCACGCGCTTCCGGATCTTCCCCGGTTCGGCGCTCTTCCGGCAGTCGCCGACGTGGATCGTGGCCGCCGAACTTGTGGAGACCACTCGTCTGTACGCCCGCACCGTCGCGCGCATTCGCGCCGACTGGATCGAGCGGGTGGTGCCGCACCTGGTGCGGCGCGAGGTGTTCGAGCCCCATTGGCTCCGCGACGCCGGGCAGGTCGCCGCGTGGGAGAAGGTGTCGTTCCAGGGACTGGTGCTGGTGGCCAAGCGCCGCGTGCCCTTCGGACCGATCGACCCCGTTGCCGCGCGCGACGTGTTCATCCAGTCGGCCCTGGTCGAGGAGTCGATCCGCACCGACGGCGCGTTTCTCGCCGCCAACCGGGAGCTGGTCGCACGATTGGAGCGCGAGGAGGCGAAGAAGCGGCAGCGCAGCGTGATCGTCGATCTCCAGGCCCGCTTCGCGTTCTACGACGCCCGCCTGCCCGCGGACGTGCACAGCACGCCCTCGTTCGAGCGCTGGCGACGGGTGGCGGAGGCACGCGATCCCCGCCTCCTTCACATGCGTGCCGCGGACCTCCTGCATCCCGGCGCCGAGCGCCCGGAGGCGACGGCGTTCCCCGACCACCTCGAGGTCGCGGGGATGCGCTTCCCCCTCGCGTACCGCCACGAACCGGGCGATCCCGACGACGGCGTGACGGCGTCGGTGCCGATCGCGGCGCTCACCCAGCTCCCCGCGGATCGCCTCGAGTGGCTGGTGCCGGGCCTTCTGCGGGAGAAGGTGCTGGCCATGATCCGGAGCCTCCCCAAGCGGCTGCGGGTTCGATTCGTGCCGGCGCCCGAGTACGCGGACGGCGCCGTCGAGGCGCTGCGCTTCGGCGAGGGCTCGCTGCCCGTTCGTCTTGCGGCCCATCTGGCCCGGCTGAGCGGCACCGGCGTGACCGCATCGGACTTCGAGCGCTCGAACGTGCCGGAGCATCTCCTCCTCAACCTGCGTCTCGTGGACGACACCGGGAAGACCGTGGCGTCGGGGCGCGACCTGGCGGCGCTCCAGGCTCGCTTCGCGCCGCAGTCGCGGGCGGCGCTGCAGCGGGCGGCAATCGCCGACTCAAGCGGAGCAGCCGCGACGGGCGGCGCCGCGGACGCGCCGCCGGTCCGGCACAACATCGTGCAGTGGGACTTCGGTCCGCTGCCGGCGCGGGTCGAGCTGCGACGGCTGGGCACGGTGGTGCCGGCCTTCCCGGCCCTGATCGACGAGGGCACCAGCGCCGGCCTGCACATGATGGAGTCACCCGCGGCCGCCGAGACCGCGACGCGGCGGGGGGTGCGGCGGCTGCTGTCGATTGCCC
>JAGQOG010000409.1 GCA_020427695.1 Phycisphaerales bacterium | reverse complement strand
GTGCGGCGGGCCGACACAGCAGGGATCAGGTATCAGGGTCTTGGAACGGTTGGGCGCGAACGACGTGATCGCGCCGACGAACGTGCGGCGGGCCGACCTGGCTGCGCCAGAGTCGACCCGCAAGAGAAATGGATTCGACCACAACAGCATCGGAACGTCCCACACTCCTGCCTGATACCCCTCGCGACGCCTCATCCGTTCCCAAGGGCCCGCGCTCGCAACCAACCCCCGACCACCCCACGCGCCCACCCCCGTGCTCGTCGATCATGCCGTCATCTTCGTTCGCTCCGGCCGCGGCGGCGATGGCTCGCCGAGCCTGCGGCGGGAGAAGTTCGTCCCCAAGGGCGGACCCGACGGCGGGGACGGTGGCGACGGCGGAAGTGTGATCCTCGAGGGCGATCCGCATCTCGACACGCTCATTGGTCTCGCCCACCTTCCGCATCGACGCGCCGAGCACGGCGAGAACGGATCCGGTTCGCGGTGCTATGGACGGGATGGAGCCGATTGCGTGGTCAAGGTGCCGCTCGGCACCCTGGTCTTCGACGACGAATCGGGCGAACTGGTGGCGGACATCAGCCGACCCGGTCAGCGGGTGGTCGCGGCCGCGGGCGGACGCGGCGGGCTCGGGAACCTGCACTTCAAGAGTGCGACCCACCAGACGCCGCGGGAGTTCACGCCGGGCGGTGCCGCCGTCGAGCGCACCCTGCGCCTCGAGCTCAAGCTCATCGCCGACATCGGCCTGGTCGGCAAGCCCAATGCCGGAAAGTCGACGCTGCTTCGCGCCATCAGTCGGGCGACGCCGAAGGTCGCCGACTATCCCTTCACGACGCTCTCGCCCCAGGTGGGCGTGGCGGAGCTCTCCGACGACCGGCGACTGATCGTGGCCGACATCCCGGGGCTGATCGAGGGTGCCGCCGAAGGGGCCGGACTGGGCCACGACTTCCTCAAGCACATCGAGCGCACCCGCGCGATCGTCCATCTCCTCGACATCGCTCCACTCGACGAAAGCGATCCTGTCGCCAACTACCGGGCGATTCGGCAGGAGCTCTTCGAGTACTCCGCGGAGCTCGCGGAGAAGCCCGAGTTGATCGTGCTCAACAAGATCGACCTCGTTCCCGCCGAGGATCGCGAGAAGCGCGTGGAGCGTCTCGCCGGCGCGCTTGGCTTCCCGAAGGGGGAGCGCCCGCTGGTCGTCAGCGGCGGCGCCCGAGAGAACATGCCCGGCCTGCTCGAGGCCTGCTGGACGCTGGCGGACAAGCATGCGCGCCCGGACTGGAGCACGACGGGAACGGTGGCACCCGACGCGTAGGGCGAGGGTGCAGATGGGGGTGCAGGTCGAGGGTGCCGCGGCCATCTTGGCCGTGACGAACGTGCAGTGCCTCTCCGCACGGCCTGGAAGGCCGTGGCACCCGACGCGTAGGACGAGGGTGAACGTCGAGGGTGTACGTAGGGGCTGCCACGTCCATTCTGGCCGCGCCGCACGTGCTCTTACGCCGCCCTCTG
>JAGQOG010000408.1 GCA_020427695.1 Phycisphaerales bacterium | reverse complement strand
CCTTCCAGGCTGTGCGAGGACGCAGCGCACGTTCGCCACGGCCAAGATGGCCGTGGCACCCGGGCGATCGCCGTGATGCACACGCAGCGCACTGACTGCCCGCAAGGACGGGCAATCAGTGGCACCTACTCTTGTGCCCTCACCGCACCAACAGCATCTCCGCGTACGTCGGCAACGGCCAGATGTCGTCCGGCACCACGGCTTCGAGGGCGTCGCTGGCGGCGCGGGCGGCCTCCATGGCGGGCACCAGCTTCTCGCGGACGTGCTTGGCCTGCTTCTCGGGATCGCCGTTGCCGCCGTGACCGCGGTGGGACAGGGGCTCCATCGCCTTCTCGAGACTCGCCGTGGCCTGGCGCAGGGCGGACGCGAGACCAACGAACTCCGTCAGGGCCAGTTCGGTGTCGGGGCACTCGACGCCCGCCGCCTGCGTGGCCGAGACGGTCTCGCCGAGCTCGGACTGGGCCCGCATCGCGGCGGGCAGGATCTGGGTTCGGAGCATGGTCGCCAGCGTGCGGGCCTCGATCGCGACCGTGGTCACGTACTGCTCGACCATGATCTCGGCGCGGGCCTGGAGCTCGCGAGGGCTGAGCACGCCGTAGCGTTCGAACATCGCGGCGGCCGACTTGGTGCGCAGCACCGCCAGCGCGTCGGGCGTCGAGCGCAGGTTCGGCAAACCGCGCTTCTCGGCCTCCTTGTGCCACCCCTCGGAATAGCCGTCGCCGTCGAAGCACACGCGCCGATGCTCCTTCACCAGGCTCTTGAGCACGGCCTTCACCGCGGTCTCGATCTTGGCCGGCGTCGGGCTCTTGCCCGCCTTCCGCTCGAGCTCGGTGGCGATCTTGTCGAGGCTCTCTGCGATGATCGTGTTGAGCACCGTGTTCGGCCACGCGACGGCGGCGCTGGAACCGACCGCGCGGAACTCGAACTTGTTGCCGGTGAAGGCGAACGGACTGGTGCGGTTGCGGTCGCTGGTGTGCCGCGGAATCTGGGGCAGGGTGTGGGCGCCGAGATCGAGCGAGCCGCCCTTCATGGTCTTCTTGGGCGTGCCCGACTCGAGCTGGTCGAGGATGTCCTCGAGCATCGATCCGAGGTAGATGCTCATGATCGCCGGAGGCGCCTCGTTCGCCCCGAGACGATGGTCGTTGGCGGCGCTGGCGATCGAGGCGCGGAGCAGCTCGGCCCGGGTGTCCACCGCCGCCATGACGGCGCAGAGGAACACGAGGAACTGCATGTTGGTGTGCGTCTCGTCGCGCGGATCGAGGAGGTTGACGCCGGTGTCCGTCGAGATCGACCAGTTGTTGTGCTTGCCGGAGCCGTTCACGCCGGCGAAGGGCTTTTCGTGGAGCAGGCACACGAATCCGTGCTTCGGCGCCGTCGTGCGCAGCACGTACATCGTGAGCATCTGGTGATCGACGGCGACGTTCGCGTTCTCGAACGTCGGCGCGATCTCGTACTGGCCCGGTGCGACCTCGTTGTGTCGGGTCTTGACCGGGATGCCGAGACGGAAGAGCCGCTCCTCGACCTCGGTCATGTACGCCATGACCCGGTCGGGAATCGAGCCGAAGTAGTGGTCCGACAGCTCGTGGCCCTTGGGCGGCGCCGCGCCGATCACGGTTCGGCCGCACAGGGCGAGGTCGAGCCGCTCGAGGTACAGCTCGCGGTCCACGAGGAAGTACTCCTGCTCGCAGCCGAGAGTCGTGATCACCTGCGTCACGTTCCGGTCCGACCCGAAGAAGCGGAGGATGCGCATCGCCTGCTTGCTGACCGCCTGGATCGAGCGGAGCAGGGGGGTCTTCTTGTCGAGGGCCTCGCCCGTCCACGACACGAACGCGGTCGGAATGCAGAGCGTCACGTCGCCGTTGGTGTTCTCGAGGAGGAAGGCCGGGCTGGTGGCGTCCCACGCGGTGTAGCCGCGGGCCTCGTACGTGTCGCGGATGCCTCCGGACGGGAAGCTGCTCGCGTCGGGCTCGCCCTGGATCAGTTGGCTCCCGGAGAACTTCTCGATCGCGGTGCCGTCGCTCGAAGGCGTCAGGAACGCGTCGTGCTTCTCGGCGGTGCTTCCCGTGAGGGGCTGGAACCAGTGGCAGTAGTGCGTCGCCCCGTGCTCGATCGCCCAGTCGCGCATGGCCTGGGCGACGGTGTTGGCGATCGCGGGATCGAGGACCGTCGCCCGCGACATCGTCTTCTCGAGCGCGGAGTGGATGTCCGGCGGAAGCCGCTTCAGCATCACGTCGCCGCTGAACGTGTGGGACCCGTAGATGTCGGAAGCGCGGTTGGTGGTGTTGATCCACTCCATGGGTCGGTTGCCTCTCGCGTTGGCGGTGGTCATCGTCGGGCCTCGGATGTTCGCGGCGTGCGCACGATCACGCCCCCGACCGGAACGGCCCGGTCGGCGCGGCAAAGCGTGGGTTCGTGGGGTCCCGGGGGAACGCGGACTGGCGCAGGTCGGCGGAACAAGTCCAGATTGTGGGGGCGGATGGGGAAAGTTTCAAGGCCTGTGGGTGCATTGGCGCGTGCGTTGCACGCTCGTTTTTGAGGCGAGGCGGCGGGGGCCGCCTACTGGTCTGGCGGGCCGACCTCGCAAGCGAGGATCGACCCGCAGGAGGTCTGGATCAAGCACAACCACCGTCCGTGGTCGGACTGCCGTTGTGATCCAGGACGCCTGCGGGTCGACTCCCGGCGCAGCCGGGTCGGCCCGCCATCAAGCGGCCGGCGAAGGCCGGCCGTCCACAGCGCCAGCCGGCATCGCCGGCGACCCGGACGCCGTCCACAGCGCCAGCCGGCATCGCCGGCGCTACCCGACAATCGCCCTCCGCCTCTTCACATAGTCCCAAACCACGAACCGATCCAGGTCGCGGCCGCCGGTGAAGAACACGCGCCCCTTCGTCGCCTCGACCATGCGGTGGGCGAACTGCACGTCCTCGTGCGACTGTCCCCAGTGGGGGAGCAGGAAGAGGTTGATCACGATGCCCTCCCGGGCGCACTGCCGCGCTTCGCGCATGGTGGCCTCCTCCGTGCGCGGGTGCGGCGGGTAGAGGAGGTACAGCTGCTCGTCCTCGAAGTGCGCCGTGGGCAGGCCGTCGGTAATGAGCACCACCTGGCGATTGGGCGTGTCCTGGGCGGCGAGGAACTGCCGCGCGATCTGGAGCGCCCGCTGGATGTTCGTGAAGTGGAGCGGCAGGTCGAACTCGGTGATCCGCGGATCGGACATGTCGGCCCGCAGCCTGACGACCGGGTCGTAGATCGAGACCGGCTTCGGCATGAGGGCCGGGATCTCCGAGATGTGCCGCGCCTTCGCCAGGCTGTACATCTCGATGAACTGCAGGAAGTCGCCGGGGTACTCCGTGCGGATGAGCCCGTCGAGGGCGAGCGCCATCTTCTTGCACGCGACGAACAGTCCCTCGTAGCGCATCGAGCCGGACATGTCGAGAATCACCGCCGTGGCGCACTTCGGGTTGTTGCGCGTGACGTGGATCTCGATGTCGGTCGTCCGCAACCGCACCGTGCCCGGAGCACCGCCCGTCGCACATCCTTCGCGCACCATCGCGTTCAGGAACGACTGGACCACGTCCATGTTCGCGGCGGAGTCGCCGAACTCGTACGGCCTGGTGCGCGGAAGCTCGACGGCACCGTCGCCGACGATGGCGCCGTGGTGACGGCCGCTGCGGGCGGCGGAGATGTCCTCGAAGATCTGGGTCAGGAGCTTCCGCTGGAACGCACGGAAGGCGTCGGGCGTGAGTCGGAACCCCTCGGGAGTGGATTCGAGTCCCTGCTGCTCCGCGGCCTGGCGGATCAGGTCCTCGATCTGCTGCTGGAGACGGCGCAGTCCCTCCATCTGCCCCGGCTCCGCGTATTCCGCCAAGGCCTCCATGTCGACGACGCCGATCTTCGCGTTCTTCATCGCCTCGCGAAGCTGGGCCAGCAGGCGGTCGATCTCCTCGAGCTCCGCCTTCACTTCGAGGGCCTTCTCGACCTCCATCGGTTCGCGTCCGGTGAAGGCGTACTTCGAGGCCAGGTCGTCCACCTGGTACTTGTCGCCCAACGCCTGGATGAGGGCGGGAAGCTGCTGGGCGAACGGCGAGTGGTCGTCGTCCGCGAGGTAGTACAGGCGTTCGAGGTCGCGAAGCTGTTCGCCGGCAACCTCCCGCTCGAACGCCTTGCGGAGCTGGGGCGGCGGCTTCATGCGCGCGGCGCGTTCGCGGAAGCGCGAACGTGCCTGCTCCCTGGCGGCCTCCGTCTCGTAGCGCTCCAGGATGCGGCGCTTGCGCTCCTCGAGCATCGCGATGAGCGCCTCGAGGCTCGGCCCCAGGCCCGTGATCTGGGACGGATCGAAGTGAACAGCGTTCGCCAGCTCTTCCGGCGTCAAGCGACGCATGCTGCCGTAGGCCAGCATGTGCTCGAACGCCCCCGACACGACGTCCGGCGGCGGCGACAGCGGACCCGGGAGATTGACCGGGTCGTAGCCGAGGTAGGTGTGGATCGTTCCACGGGCGTGGGGATGGGGAGGGATGGGCATGAGGGGACAGGCATCAAGGGATCAAGGCATCCAGGCATCAACGGTCGTGGGATGGGTGCCACGGCCATCCTGGCCGTGCGATCGTTCACGCGTCCACGTTCGGCACGGCCGACACGGCCGTGGCACCCAACCTCAGGACCCTGGATGCCTGGATGCCTCGATGCCTCGATGCCTTGATCCCTTGATGCCTACGTTTCATATTGCATCCTCCCATGCTTCGTCACCCGGCTCACCTTGTCCAGCGCGTGCAGCCCGGCAAGCACGAACTCGACACACGAGGCGCGCACGGCGGGGCTCTCGGCGGCGTTCACCTCGAATGCCTTCTCCCACACCGGCGGAACGCGTTTCAGCCGTCCGGCGTAGTGCTCGCTCGGGAGCATGTCGCCCACCTCGATCCGCACGCCCTTGGCGAAGATCTCGCCGATCTCGTCGAGGCCGTGCCGATCGACGTACTCCTCGAAGACGGTCTTGACCGCCTCGGCGACGATCGCGTCGAAGACCTGCGACTCGGACATCTGGTGGCTGCCCATGAGATCGAGCTCGAGCTTGCCGATCGCCGATGCGTGCAGGTGGGCGAGATCGCTGATCCGCGGCACCGCCGGACGCTCGCCGAGCACGATGCCCCGGCGCCGAGCGCTGGCGACCATGGTGCGGAAGTTCGCGATCGAGAGCCGCGCCGAGACGCCGGACTGGTGGTCCACGTAGCGGCTCCTGCGGGCGGCGATCGACACCTGCTCGACGATCTCCTCCATGAACGGCGGCACGAGCACCGGATACGCGCCGCCCAGATCGACCTCCGACTCCTGGCGCATGATCGAGATGCCCGCGAGGCGCTCGGCGGGGTAGTGCGTCTGGATCGTGGTGCCGATGCGGTCCTTGAGCTGCGGGATCACCTTGCCCGAGCGGTTGTAGGTGCTGGGATTCGCGGAAAAGATGATCATCACGTCGAGGTCGAAGCGGACGGGATAGCCGCGGATCTGGACGTCGCGCTCCTCCAGGATGTTGAAGAGGCCCACCTGCACGAGGTCGTCGAGGTCGGGCAGCTCGTTCATGGCGAAGATCCCGCGGTGCATCCGGGGAATGAGCCCGAAGTGCAGGGCGTCCTCGGCCGAGAGGCTGGTGCCGGCGGCCAGCTTGGCGGGGTCGATCTCGCCGATGATGTCGGCGAACTTGGTTCCGGGCGCCAGGCGCTCCGCGTAGCGGTCCTCGCGCCGCCACCACGCGATCGGTATCCGGTGCGGATCCGTGGACGCCACCAGTTCGCGCCCCGCGCGGGTGATCGGATGGAACGGATCCTCGTGAACGGGCGATCCGGGAAGATCGAGGTAGGGCACCGCCTCGTCGAGGAAGTTCGAAAGCAGCCGCATCAGTCGGCTCTTGCCTTGACCCTTCTCGCCCAGGAAGAGCAGGTCGTGACCGGCCAGCACGCCGTTCACGATTTCGGGCAGCACGGTGTCGTCGTAGCCCACGATGCCGGGAAACAGCGTGTCGCCGCGTTCCAGGGCCCGCGTCATGTTGGCGGCGAGTTCGTGCTTCACGGAACGGGACGACCAGCCGCTGTCCTGCAGCGCCTGGAGCGTTTGGGGTCGGACGTCGGTGGTCACGCTCATGGAAGGCGCATCGTAGGACCGGGAAGCCGGCGGTCCCGGGAGAAGGGCTGCGGCGTCGGCGAAACGAGCCGTGGCGGCGGCGCTGGGCGTCCCGGGCCGGCCGGTCGCCAGTCGGTTCGTCGATGCGTGGTCCGGCGAT
This sequence comes from Phycisphaerales bacterium, assembly GCA_020427695.1. Taxonomy (GTDB): domain Bacteria; phylum Planctomycetota; class Phycisphaerae; order Phycisphaerales; family SM1A02; genus JAGQOG01. Next base: position 7,350 of record JAGQOG010000408.1, on the reverse strand, counting down.
TCAGCCGTTCGCTAGAGCGGTGGCGGTGGCGGCTTTTCAGCCGTCGCGTCCCGTCCGGTCGTGGACGGCGCGGCCGGTGCCGGCGTTGGCGCCGGGGGGACCATCTGGGGCACGTCGGTCGAGGACCGCCGTTCCCCGCCCAGCCAGCCCCGGCGACGGAAGAACGTCAGCAGGGTCAGCGCCGTGAGCGCCATCAAGCCCAGGGCGAACGGGTAGCCGTACACCCACTCGATCTCGGGCATGTTCCAGCGCGAGGTCTGCGGATCGAAGTTCATCCCGTACACGCTGGCGATGAACCCGAGCGGGATGAAGATCGTCGAGATGATCGTCAGCACCTTCATGATCTCGTTCATGCGGTTGCTGATCGCCGCGAGATACACCTCCATCATCGACGAGGCGACCTCGCGGAAGTTCTCGACGAGATCCATGATCCGCACCGCGTGGTCGTGGGCGTCGCGCACGTAGAGCCGCGTGTCGGCGTCGAGGGCCGTCTGGTCGTGCGCGAGCGCCGCGAGCATGTCCCGCAGCGGCCACACGCTGCGGCGGATGACCAGGAGATCGCGCTTGGCCTGGTGAATCGGGGCGACGAGGGCCGGACGCGGCCGCAGAACGATCTCGTCCTCCAGCGCCTCGAGGTACTCGCCGTACCGCTCGAGGATCGGAAAGTAGCCGTCGATGACCGCGTCCACCAGGGCATACGCCAGGTAGGACGACCCGGCCGTGCGCACCCGTCCGCGTCCGCGACGGATCCGGTCGCGAACCTCGTCGAAGCAGTCGCCGGCGGTTTCCTGAAAGGTCAGGACGAAATCGGCGCCGACGAACACGCTCAACTGCTCGGTGTGCAGGTGGTCGGTGAGCTGTGCCATGCGGAGCACGAGGAAGAGCTGGTCGGGATACGACTCGGCCTTGGCCCGCTGGCTGGTGTCGAGCACGTCCTCCTGGGCCAGGGGGTGCAGGCCGAAGATCTCCCCGAGTCGGCGGACGACCTCGATGTCGCCGAGCCCGTCCACATTCAGCCAAACCACCCCGCCGCTCCGGCGATAGGCCTTCACGTCGTCGGGGGCGTCGAGGGTTCGTTCGACGACGGCATCCGGCATGTAGGCCATGACCCGCAGGATCGGCTTGCTGGCGTGCGGATCGACCACCAGGCTGCCCGGTGGCATCCGGTAGTTGCGCATGAAGCCGGCTTGCTTGCGCTGCCGTCGTCGTCGCTCGCCCTTGCCCATGTCCCTGCTCCTCCTTGCGGCGCACGGTCAGGTCGACACCCGCCGCTTGGCGATCTCGATCGCCTCGTCGAACCCGCTGCACACCGCGAGGCGATCATCCCCGGCGAGTCCGCCCTTCGCCAGCACCCGTCGTGGCTGCGCCTGGACGCCGGCGAGGACGACGTACACCTGCTGCGACTCGAGGCGATCGACCGTCGACTCCAGGTTCACCAGTCCCGTCGCGTCCATTGCGGGCACGTCGCGCATGTCCAGCACCACCACCTGCACACCCTGCTCGACCGTGCGGAGGGAACTCATCGCCTTCTGTGCGGCGCCGAAGAAGAGCGGTCCGGCGATCTCGTAGAGGACGACCGTCGGCGGCAGCCCGACCGCGTCCACCCGGTGCTCGCTGCCCACCAGCCGCACGCTGCTCACCTCCGCCATGCGCCGGATGAAGAGAAGCGCCGCCAGCACGATGCCGACGGAGACGGCGATCACCATGTCGAACGCGACGGTCAGGCCGAAGCAGGTCAGAAGGACGGCGACGTCGCTCTGGGGCGCCGTGCGCACCATGCGCACGAAGTGCTTCACCTCGGACATGTTCCAGGCGACGAGGAGGAGCAGCGCCGCCATCGACGCCATGGGCAGATAGGCGAGCAGCGGCGCCGCGGCGATCACGGCCGCCAGCACGAAGAGGGCGTGGACGACGGCGGCGATCGGCGAGCGTCCGCCCGAGCGCACGTTGGTGGCGGTGCGGGCGATGGCGCCCGTGGCCGCGAAACCACCGAGGAACGGGGCCAGGATGTTCCCGACGCCCTGGGCCATGAGCTCCGCATCGGAGTCGTGCTTCATGCCCGTCATGCCGTCCGCCACCACCGCGGAGAGCAGCGACTCGATGGCGCCGAGCATGGCGATCGCGAAGGCCGGTCCGATCAGGGCGCGGAAGAGTTCGAGGTTCAGGACCAGCGGTTCGCCGTTCGGACCCGGAAGCCGCCAGGGCAGAAGCGGCAACGGTGGAAGCTGCGGGATCCCCGCCACCGGCTTCCCGTCGATCACGGCCGAGAAGCGCGTGCCGATCGTGGCGACGGAAAAGGTGCCGGGCCACAGCTTCTCCAGGATCCAGGCGCCCGCCGCCCCCGCGGTGATGGCGACCAGCGGCGCCGGAATGCGGCGGGTGACACGCGGCCACAGGAGGAGCAGCGCGAGCGTGAACGCACCGACGAGCGCATCGGGCCAGTGCGCCGTCGGCACCGCCCGGGCGATGGTCCCGACCTTCTCGATGAACGCGCTAGGGAGGGGACCGGTGTCGAGTCCGAGGAAGTCCTTGAGTTGCAACGTGGCGATCACCACCGCGATACCGGCCGTGAATCCGGTCGTGACCGGGTACGGAATGAAGCTCACCATCTGGCCCAGGCGGCCGAGACCCATCCCCACCAGGATCACACCGGCCATGAGCGTGGCCAGGCACAATCCGCCCAGACCGAACCTCGCGGCGATCGGGGCGAGGATGACGACGAACGCGGCCGTAGGGCCGCTCACCTGGACCCGCGAGCCGCCCAACAGGGCGATCGCCGCACCCGCGCCGATCGCCGTGTACAGCCCGTGCTGCGGCGGCACGCCGGAGGCAATCGCCAGGGCCATCGAGAGGGGGAGGGCGACGATGCCGACGACAATGCCCGCCAGCACGTCCGCCCGCAGCTTGGCGATGCCGTAGCCTTCGGCGAACGTCTGCCGCATGGCGAAGCCGGGGCCGTGGCGCAAGGCAGGCAACATCGAAACGATCGACTCGAAGCGCTTCCGCACGGGGTTCCCGCGTTCTTGGCGTCGCCTGGCACCGAGCACGTCCGTCGCGTCGGACGCCCGGTGCGGGTTCGCGAGCGGAGGTTATAGCACGCGCCTCGGCGGTGCGTCAGTCGGACTGGACGGCGGTCCGGAGCGTTCCGACCGGGAGCAGGGGCATCGATTGATCAGCCGTCGGGCATCGGTGCCGTCGTGGGCGTGCATCGAGCCCGCGACCTACAGGTGGGGATCCCGGTACAGGTCGAGGTAGAACTCGATCACGCGGCGCCCGTCGCGTTCCCGCTCGCGGTGCAGGCGGAAGCCCACCGACTGGAAGAGATCCACCACGGGGTTGCGGTCGAGCTGGAGCTGAAGGAGCACCTTCAGGTATCCCGCGCGTTGGCAGTGCAGGAGCGCCTCCTCGAGGAGCAGTCGCCCGATGCCCATGCGGCGGTACGCCTCGATGACGCCGAGCCACTTGACGGCCACCACGTGCGGGTCGGCGCGGCGCAACCCGACCGCGCCGGCCTTGGCCCGTTCCACCTCCGCCACCCAGAGGAGCGTGGGCGGATCGAGGTCGCTGTCGGCGGGGTCGATCTCCGCGAGGGCCGAGGCGAGTTCCTCGGCCGGGAAGTGACCTGCCACTGCACCTTCCATGAGGATCCGTGCCACCTCCTCGAGATCCGCCCGCTCGGCGCGGCGGACCGCCACGGCGGCGTGCCCGGCGTCCCCCTTCCCCCCGGGGACGCGAACCTCGGTGGGGCGGCTCGGCGGCGGCACGCGGCGGGATCGGCTCGGATCGCGCGTGTCCATCAGCGCCGCGCCTCCTCGATCGCGATGAACTCGAGGGTGTCGGTCGCGGGCACCAGGATGGCCACGCTGTACGGCGACGCCCGGTGCAGCGCCCCGGGGTTGATGATCCGCGAGCGGCCGCGCCGTTCGTCCCGCTGCTCGTGGGTGTGGCCATGCAGGATGTAGTCGACACCTTCGGCGGAAGCGCGGTTGAGCAGCTCCGGAAGGTGGCCGTGGGTGAAGGCGATCGTGCGTCCGTCCACCACCAGCCTTCCGGCGGGATGGTGAACGGAGATGCCGAGGCGCTCCGCGTGGCGGGCCAGGGCGTCCTCCTCGAGATCGCAGTTCCCGAAGACGACGTGCGACTCGATGGACGCAAGCTCCTCGAGCACCGAGTCGGAACCGATGTCGCCCAGGTGGATCAGCATCGTCGCCCCGCGCTCGACGAGCACCCGTACGGCCAGGGACGCTGCCTCAACGCGGCCGTGCGTGTCGGAAAGAAGGCCAAGTCGCTGGGTGTCCATTGATGCTGCGGCTGCGAGAACGGGCGCCAACGCGGGCCGCCGTCGCCATCGGAACGGCGTCCGCTCGCCGTCGCCGCTGGTCGACGCACCCCCGCTCCCCGGTGGAGGGTATCGACTGGGCAGCAGCGGCGAAAGGGACAACGGCGCGAAAGCCGGGCGTTCGACCCGGGTTGGGCGCACGGGTACGCTCTTGCCCTCCCATGAAGACGCGATTCGCTCCCAGCCCGTCCGGTCACCTCCACGTTGGCGGCGCCCGCACGGCGCTCTTCAACTTCGCCTACGCCCGCCGGCTCGAAGGGTCGTTTCTCCTGCGCATCGAGGACACCGACCAGAAGCGGTCGTCCGATGCGGCGTCGATCGGGTTCCTGAAGGACCTGGCCTGGCTCGGGATCCGCTGGGACGAGGGTCCCGAGTTCGCCGACGGGCACGTGCACTGCGGCGGCGGCAAGGCGGGACCGTACTTCCAGTCGGAGCGGCTGGAGGTCTACGCGGACGAGCTGAATCGACTCGTGCGGGAAGGAAAGGCGTACCACGCCTTCGACACGCCGGACGAACTCGAGGCCAAGCGCCAGGCGGCGCGGGCGGAGGGCAGGAGCTACCGCTACGACCGGGCCGGGCTGATGCTGTCGCCGGACACCGTGCAGCGCTATCTCGACGAAGGTCGGCCCTCCGTGGTGCGCTTCAAGGCACCGGAGGGGCCGGTCACGATCGCGGACGAGGTGCTCGGTTCGGCGACCCTGCCCGCGGGGGAGGTGGACGACTTCGTGATCCGCAAGGCCGACGGCTATCCGACGTACCACTTCGCGGTCGTCGTGGACGACGAGCTGATGGGCGTCACGCACGTGCTCCGGGCGCAGGAGCACTTCAACAACACCGCCAAGCACATCCTGCTCCAGGATGCGCTGGGCTACCGTCGACCGGTGTACGCGCACCTCGCGATCATCTGCAACCCCGACGGATCGAAGATGAGCAAGCGCGACAAGGACCGCATCCTGCGGGCGGCGGTCAAGGAGCGCGGACTCGAGGCGCCGCCCCACGGCACGATGGACGACGCCGTCTTCGAAGCCTGGGTGGCGGACAAGAACGTCCAACTCGATCTCGAACATGCGATGCGCCTGGCCGACGCTCTGGACGTGCAGCTCCCCGAGATCAACGTGGACGACTTCCGGCGCAGCGGCTACCTGCCCGAGGTGCTGGTGAACTTCCTCGCCCTCAACGGATGGTCGCCCGGCGGCGACCGGGAGAAGTTCGACCTCGCCTTCATCTGCCGCGAGTTCGACCTCCCCCGCGTGATCAAGACACCCGCCCGCTTCGACCGCACGAAGCTCCTGGCCTTCAACCTCGACGCGCTTCAGGCGATGCCGCGGGAGGCGTTCGTCGATCGTGTTCGCGCCCACGGGGACGAGTTCCATCCGTTCTTCATGGAGCATCTGAGCGAAGCGCAGTTCGAGCTCCTGGCCGCCGCGAGCCACGAGCGCAGCAAGACGCTCGACGACATGTTCCGCACCAACCGCTGGGTGCTCACCCCCGACGAGAAGCTCGCCTGGGAGGACACCAAGCCCGTCCGCAAGGCGCTGACCGGCGGGGGTCCCACGGGGCTCGACCAGCTTCGGGCGCTCCAGCCGATCCTCGCGGACCTCGCGGACTGGACCGTGCCCGAACTCGAGCGGGTGATCACCGAGTTCGCCCAGGCGCACGCCGGCGGTCAGCTCGGGAGGATCGCCCAGCCCCTCCGGATCGCCGTGAGCGGCGGCACGGTGAGCCCCGCGATCTTCGACACGCTGGCGATCCTCGGGAAGAAGAGCACGCTGCGGCGCATCGAGCGGTGCCTGGAGTGGGCGGCGGCGAGCGCCGGTCTCGCGGGCTGATGGATTGGGTGCCACGGCCATCTTGGCCGTGCGGAGCGACACCGCCCGTTCGACACGGCCAAAATGACCGTGGCACCCTGGATCACGCCCCCTCGATGCCTGGATGCCTCGATGCCTTGATGCCTGGTCCGCCAACCGTCCACCCGCTGGCCCACGCCCATTGGAAGTTGAATCCCCCGATGCGGCCGTCCACGTCCAGGATCTCGCCGCAGAGGAAGAGACCGGGGCGGATCCGCGACTCGAGCGTGGCGAGGTGCACCTCGGAGAGTGGAACGCCGCCCGCGGTGACCTCGGCGTGCGTCCAGCCGCGATCGCCGCGCACGGGCACGACCTGGGCGCACACGCTGGCGACCAGCGCCCGCCGCTCCGGGCGCGCGAGCTGTCGAACCGATCGCTGCGGGTCGAGACCCGCGCTCGTCGCCAGCGTCGTCGCCAAGCGTTCGGGCAGTCCGCGTTCGCGCAGGAAGCGCGACACGCCGATCGCCGGCGCGGCGAGGAGCGCCTTCTCAAGCGCCTCGGTCGTCGTTCCGGGCAGCCAGTTCGCGACCAGGCTCGCGCCGGGATCGTCGAGGTGGGCATCGGTCCAGTAGCGGCTGATGTCGAGCGCCGCCGGCCCGGAGAGGCCGAAGTGCGTGCAGAGCAGGCTGTCGGTGAACGACGCCAGGCGCTTGCCCGTCGGTCCGCGCACCTCGAGGGTGGCCGGGACCGTGAGTCCGCTGAGCGCGAGCAGCGGGCTCCCGGCTTCGAGGAGGAGCGGGACCAGCGCCGGAAACACCCGGGGCGTGATCGAGTGCCCCAGCGCCCGCGCCAGCGCAAAGCCGTGGCCGTCGCTGCCGCTCTTGGGGAGGCTGCGGCCACCTGTCGCGAGGACGACGCGATCGGCGTCGAGCGTCGCGGTCCCGCCTGAACCGCTCGTGCCGCGCAGCCGAAAGCCCGCGGACCGGGGCTCGATCGTCTCGACCCGCCACGGATGGCGCAGCTCGACGTTCGCGCCGCGCGCCGCCCGCAACAGCGCGTCGAGCACGGTGCGGGCGCGATCGGTCGTCGGGAACAGCTTGCCGGTCTCCTCGCGCTTGAGCTCGACGCCGAGCTCGGCGAAGAACCGGATCGTGTCGGCGACGGTGAAGTGCCGGAGCACCTGCCGGATGGCCGCGTGCGAGCTTCCGGCGTACGCGAGCTCGT
>JAGQOG010000407.1 GCA_020427695.1 Phycisphaerales bacterium | reverse complement strand
TGAGGGTCGTGATTGACCCGCGTCCGCAGGGTCACGGCGGATTCGATCGAGCGCTCGACGAGGTCGTATCCCTCCAGCTCCACCTGGCGACGGCCCACGTCGAGCGAGGCCAGGATCTGGTAGTTGGGCGACGTCGAGGTGTGCGTCATGTACGCCTCGTTGAACGCGTCGCGGGTGTGCAGCTCGAAGTCCTGGTCGTGCACGTGGATCATCGAGCCCTGCCGCAGCGCGGTCAGCGTCTTGTGGGTGGATTGCGTGGCGTACACCCGCACCCGGACCTGGTCCGGATCGGGCAGCGGATGGTGGTCGAGCCACACCTGGTCGTCCTCGGGCCCCGCCTTGTCCACGATCGCCTTCCAGGCCGCATAGCGCTCGCGGTACTCGGGCGAGCGGTAGCGGGTCGAGAGCTGGCAGGCCGCATGCATGGCGGTGCGGTGGCGGAACGTCGGCGAGAAGCGCCCGTAGGCGAACCACGCCTCGTCCCACACGAAGACCATGTCGGGCTTGATCGCCAGCACCTCCTCCATCACCCGCTCTGGGTGGTAGGTGAATCCGTCGAACGTGATGTTCGTGAGCAGGAGCATGCGGGTCTGCTCGAGCTTGCCGGCCCGCTTCAGCGCGAGCAGGTTCCGCTTGATCTCCCGCAGCGGCACCGCTCCGTACATCGAGTAGTCGGTCAACGGATAGGCGTCGAGGTAGACGGGACTCGCTCCGGCGAGGATCACGGCGTACGGATGCGACTTGTGGCAGTCGTGGGAGAGCAGGACGATGTCGCCGGGACGCATCAGCGATTGCATCACGATCTTGTTGGCGGTCGAGGTGCCGTTGGTTACGAAGTAGCTGTGGCGGGAGCCGAATGCTCGCGACGCGAGCTGCTGGGCCCGCTTCAGCGGTCCGACCGGCTGGAGCAGCGAATCGAGTCCGCCGGTCGTGGCGGAGGTCTCGGCGAGGAAGACGTTCGGCCCGTAGAACCGGCCGAGGTCCTGGATCCAGTTGCTCTTGATGACGGAGCTGCCGCGCGAGATGGGGAGGGCGTGGAAGACGCCCGCGGGCTTCTTGCTGTAGCGCCGCAGGGCGTTGAAGAACGGCGTCTCGTAGCGCTCGTCCACGCCCTTGAGCACGCTGAGGTGCTGCTCCCGGTAGTCCTCGCTCTGGTAGAAGATCCGACGGAAGGGCATGCTGACCTTGCCCGCCACGTGCTCGACCGGTGTATCGGTGACCAGGAAGAGGTCCACCTCGGGTCGAAGCGCCGTCAGCGTGCGCCCGAGGGCCAGGCTGCGGTCGCTCGCCATGAGCCGTTCGATGCGCTCCGGCGTCTCGCCGAGCAGCGTGTACGCCTCGTCCAGGATGCCCAGCCGTTCCGGGGCCCGGAACGGAAAGCTGTAGCGCACGATCACACTCTCGATGCTGGGGTTGACCAGCAGCGCGGCAACGGCGTCCTCGAACGTGTTGGCGAACACCAGCTCGTAGATGTAGGGGTCGTCGGCGCCGCGCATGGCCCGGAACTGCAGGCGCAGCTCCAACTCCTCCGCCTCGGTGAGGTTGTCCACGACGAGCAGCTCGAGGTAGGGACGCGACTCGTGCTGCGTGCGGGCCTGCACGGCCTCGGCGAGCGCCGCCACGTTGAGCAGGTCCTCGTAGCCGTTCAGGCGGGAGGCGGAGAGGTCGATCCGGCGGTAGCCGCCGCTCGACATGAGTCGCACGATGCGGATGGTGTGCCGGGCGAGCGCCTCGTAGATGCCGTTGTTGAAGAGATGCCGCACGTGCGCGAACGCGGGAATGCCGGGAAACGCGAAGTACGCCTCGATCGGCTGCAGGGCCTTCAGCGCCTGCTCGCACTCCTCGACCATGCGGGCGCGCTCGCTGTCGTCCTCGTGCAGCCGTCGGAGGCGTCGCGCGTAGTCGCGAATGCGGGTCCACGAGTCGATGCGGAAGCGCCACATGTTGAAGAGCGCCGTCACCGACGGATCGGTGACGCCGGTGGCGGTTTCCATCGGACGTGCGTTCATGTCAGCTCTCCCTGGTTCGGGGTGGCAGGCTGGGCGGCGGGTTCGGTCGCTGGTTGGGGGGCGGGTTGTGGGACAGGCTGCGGGGCGGTTTGGCCGGCGGGACTGTCGAGAGGATCGAGACCCGCCCGCGAGCCGCGGTCGGGCCGGATCAGCGGGCCGAGCGAATGCAGGTAGGCGCGCCGTTCGGAGTCCAGGTCGTAGACGTCGAAGTGCACCCGCGAGTCGCGGAAGCTCTTGAGCGGCTGTCCGAGACCGCGGATGCCGAACTCGCGGCTGCGGCGCACGCGGGCGAGGTCGATCTCGATCGGGATCAGCTCCTCCTGACGACCCGCCTCGTGGATCACGTCGCCCGCCGGTCCGACGACGATCGAGCGACCGACGCCGCCGTCGCCCACGCCGTTGATGTCCACGAAGAAGCACTGGTTCGTGATCGCGGCGGCGCGGGCGATCGTGAGCTCGAGCTCCCGGTCGATGGTGGTGGTCATCGTCGGGTGCAGGATCACCTCCGCACCCATGGCAGTGAGCGTGCGCGTCGTCTCCGGAAACCACATGTCGTAGCAGATCGACACGCCGAAGCGTCCGACGCCCGGCACGTCGAAGACCATGAACTCGCTGCCCGGCTCGACGCCCATCTCGTAGGGACGGAACGGGAACATCTTCCGGTAGCGGCCGATCACGCTTCCGTCGGGCGCAATCACCGAGGCGGTGTTGTAGATCGCCGCCGGCGCCGCCTCGAACAGGGAGCCGTTCACCATCCACACGCCGTGCTTGGCCGCCATCTGCTGGAAGGCGTGCTCGGCCGGGCCGGGAAGGGTCTGGGCCTTGCGCGGCAGCGGTCCCAGCGCCGCCAACTCGCTCAGAACCACCATCTGCACCCACGGGAACACCTGCATGAGGTGGTCGAGGCGCGAGGCGATGTGCGGGAGGTTGTCGGTGTGCGCGGAGAGCTCGAGTTGGAGGCCGGCGATGGCGAAGGGCTTCATGCGGGTCCTGTGGTGCTCAGCGGGTGGCGGCACTGGGTTGGGGGCGGGACGCATCGGCTTGACCGCGGCCGGCGATGCGCTGGAGCTCCTGTTCGATGATGCCGAGGCCGCGGTCGAGCTGTTCGTCGGTGATGGCCAACGGCGACAGCACGCGGATCACGTTGCCGTGGGTGCCGGCCGCGACCACGAGGACACCGCGGCGAAGACACGCCTCGAGGAGCGCCTTGGTGACCGCCGCGGCCGGCTTGCGCGGGTCGCCGTCCTCGACGAACTCCATGCCCACCATGGCGCCCAGGCCGCGCACGTCGCCGACGAGCGGACACGCCCGCTGCATGGCGCGAAAGCGCTCGGTCACCTGCTGGCCGATCTTCCGGGCCCTGCTGTTGAGGTCGAGCCGCTCCATCTCGCGAATCGTGGCCAGGGCCGCGGCGCAGGCCACGGGATTGCCGCCGTAGGTGCCGCCGAGCGTGCCCGGCTGGACGCGGTCCATCAGGTCGCCGCGGCCGAGGACGGCCGCGATCGGCAATCCGCCACCCATCGACTTGGCCCACGTCGAGAGATCGGGCACGACGCCGTAGTGCTGGTATGCCGCCCAGTTTCCGGTTCGGCAGAAGCCCGACTGCACCTCGTCGAACACAAGCAGGATGCCGTGCTCGTCGCAGATGCGGCGAAGCCCGTGGAGGTACGCCGCCGGGGCCGGAACGAAGCCGCCCTCTCCCTGGACGGGTTCGAGGAGAATCGCGGCCACCTGGTCCGCCGCGACCACCGTCGAGAACGCTCCACGCAGCCGGTCCAGCTCGCGCTCGACGAAGGCGGCCATCTCCATGCCGTGGCCGTAGCGGAAGTGGTTGGGGAACGGGAGCCGGTAGATCTCCGGTGCGAAGGGTCCGCAGCCGTGCTTGTAGCCGACCTTCGAAGTCAGCGTCATGCCCATCAAGGTGCGGCCGTGGAAGCCTTCCGTGTAGCAGAGGATGGCCGACCGCCCGGTGACCTGGCGGGCGATCTTGACCGCGTTCTCGACCGCCTCCGCCCCGCTGTTGAGCAGCACGGACTTGGTCGTGTCCCCGTGCGGGAAGAGCGATGCGAGCTTCTCGCACAGCGCGACGTACGGCTCGTAGGTGGCCACATGGATGCAGGTGTGGCACAGCTTCGCCGCCTGATCCTGGATCGCTCTGACCACCGCCTCGTTTCCGTGGCCGACGTTCATGACGCCGATGCCGCCGGTGAAGTCGATGATCTCGTTGCCCTCGAGGTCGGTGATCACAGCTCCCCGCGCGGTGGCGGCGGTGGCGGTTGTCACGCGCGGGACGCCGGGCGACACGACCGCAGCGCGGCGTGCCAGCAGTTCGTCGTTCTTGCCCATGTGATGGTCCTCTCGCTATCCGCTCGATGGCCCGCGTGCCGCAAACGTGTTGCGCGCAGTCGGAACGACATGATACCGGCGTGCCGCTGATCGATCACTCGGCCGACGATGACCCAGCCTTCGCCCGCAGGCGGGCGACGATCGCCGGAAGCTGCCCTTCGTAGTCGTCGGGGAAGACCAGGAACCCGGTCTTCTCGTCCCGCACCAGTCCGCGGTCCGCGGGCGGAACGCCCAGGGCCAGGAAGAGCATCAGGTCGGAGCTCACCCACGGGTTCTCGTGGAAGTAGCTGTGTCCAATCAACGACGGGAACGGACCCTGGGCCCGCGTCACGTCGATCCACTGGCTTTGGTTGGCGATGAGCGCCTGCCGCTCCTCCGATGTCAGCTTTCCGATCGAGCGACCGAGCCGAACGTTGCCGAAGACGCCTCCGGAGAACTTGAGTGCGGCATCCTTCTGCGAGGCGTAGACGGCCACGCCTTGCGTGAGCCGGCCGGCGCCGTCCACGCCGGCCGTCAAGGCCTGGTCGAGGTCCATGTCCGGTGCGGCCAGGACCACGCGCCCGATCTTCGAACGGTGGCGCGCCTCCTCGTCGCTCAGTGTGCTGTACATCAGGCTCAGCTGCTGCACCGCTTCCGCGGCCACCGGGGCGCCCGCGCTGTGGGCGAAGATGTTGATCCGGTCGGCGCTCGTGTGCGCCGCCAGGAACTCGAGCAGCTCGCGGAACTGCCGAACCGCGAACGCGGCGTTCGCCTTGTCCACGTGGTAGGAGAAGAGGTCGCCTTGCGACGGCCAGTCGAAGCTGATCATGACGCCGTCCCGCGCCATGTAGTGCCAGAACTCCGCCGCGAGCCCCAGGTTGTCGGTGAACCGCGTGTTGAAGCCGTGCACGAAGATCGTGATCTGGCGCTCGCGGCTCCGGTCGAGCATCGAATCGACCGCGGCAGCAAAGCGTTCGGCGGGCTCCCGATCGACGCCGGACGCGTCCCAGTTGCCGAAGTACCGGTAGTCCGGGGGCCAGGCGGTGGTCCAGAGCGTTCCGTATTCCTCGAACGCCGTGGTGGAGATCCGGGGCTGTCGGTCTCGATGCGCCAGGCGAGACTCCTCGACCAGCTCGTCCCACGTCATCCCTTCGCCGATCTCGATCGTCGCGATCCCGAGCCGGACCTCGCGGCTTCGCTTGTTGGTGTAGAACCGCGCCGGCTCGGGATGGCCCGACACCGTCCGCCCGCTGGCGGTGAACACCACGGCGGAGGTGTTCTGGTTCTCCGGTGCAACATCGACGAATGGATCGACCCCTCCCTTGTCGACCACGGCCGGGGTCTTCATCAGGACCATGCCAGAGCAGCCGGCGGCGAGGAGCGACGCCAGCAAGAACAGGAGCGGGGAGAGCCTGCGCATCGACCAGCCTCCGGAGTTGCGCCGGCAGAAGCGCCGGACCTCGCACGATACCGGGCCTCGCAACCCGCGCCGCGATCCTCACGGCGAGGCGCGACCGGATTCCGATTCCGAGGGCGCCGAATCGGGAGCGGGAGCGGGAGCGGACGACGATCCGATCTCCCACAGCAGAAGGTTGCCCAGGCGATCGACGCTGGCCAACGTTCCCGTCGCGGGCGCATGGGCGAGCGCGACGACACTGGTTCGATGTCCCGGCAGCACGAGCAGCTCCTCGCCGGACGGGCGGGCCAGGATCCGCACCGTCCGGTCGGCCGCTCCGATCGCAACCCGCGTGTCGTCGATGAAGCACACGTCGAAGATGGGTCCAAGGGGTCCGGACGGACGGGCGGTCTCGGAGAGATCGGCGGTCCGCAGCAGGCGGAGCGTGCCCGACTCGCCGACGATGGCCAGCGCCGCACCGTCCGGAGAGACGGCGACGCCATGAAGGTTGGTTCCGGTCTGGATCGCGGGCATCGCCTTGGCGCCCGTGTCGGCGCGCCAGGCGGCACAGGCGCCGTCGTCGCCCACACTGAACACGGTCCGGCCGTCGGTTGCGAACGCGAGGTCGGTGATGCGCCCGCGATGTGCGGGGATCCGCGCCGCCACCGTCGCCTGCGGCCACGCCAGCACCAACAGTTCGCCGGTCGCCGTGCCGACGGCGATCCGGTCGCCCGCGGGGCTCGCGGCCAGCGCCGTGATCGCCGCGGTTCCGAGCGCGAGGATCGTGGAGGCGCCGACGGCCATCGCGCGGCGCGCCATGAGCGTGTCGCCACCCGCCCCGACGATCGTGCCGTCGGGCAGCGTCGCGACCACGTCCGGGACTGGCGCATGGTCCATCCGCGCCACCGGCGTCGCCGCCGATGCGTCGCACACGACGACACCGTCCATGGCCGCCAACGCAAAGCGGCGTCCGTCGGGAAGGAACGCCATGTTCCCGCGCGGTCGATCGCCCACGTTGACAACCGCCGGCGCGGGGCGTGGATGGGGCGACCAGATGCGCAGGCTCGAGAACGCGCCGGTCGTGAGGATTCGATCGGCCACAGGCCAGGAAACGGAGCGGAACTGATCCGGCTCGCCGCGCAGGACCTCGATCGGAGCGCCCGTTGTCGCATCCCAGGTGCGAAGGAGCCCGTCCCGGCCGCCCGTGGCGAGAATGCTCCCGGCGGGATCGAAGCACATGGCCAGCACGGCCCGCTCGCTTCCGTGCAGCTCGCGCACGGCGACCGAGGGCGGGATGCCGTCCTCCCGCCATTGCCATCGGAACACGCGGGGCGTGGTCGTGGCCAGGGCGACCGACGCGCCGTCGGGTGCGGCGGTGGCACAGATGATCGAGGCGCCGGGATCGTCGAACACGCGTTCGGCCAGGAGCCGGCCCGTCGCCACGTCCCAGATGCGGACAGCGCGGTCCAAGGTCCCCGCCGTCGCGAGTTGTCGTCCGCCTTCGAGGAGCGCCAGGGCCGCGACGTCGCGCTCGTGAGCCTTCCACGACTGCTCCAGCGCCCCGGTCGCCGTGTCGAACATGCGAATCCAGCCGTCCACGCCGCCAACCAGGACGCGACCCCCGGTGACATCCGGCTGGCACACGCGGAATGGGATCGGTGCTTCGTGGGCGCGATCGACGTTCGGGATCTTTCGCATCAGCGATCCCGTTTCCGGATCGTGTACGTAAACGACCCCGTCGGGGCCGAACACCGTCAGCACCGCGCCGTCGGCCGAGATGGCGGGCGCCCAGAGGCCCGGCGAGGGGAGCGTGGCGTTCCACACGACGCGTCCGGACGACAGATCGAGGCGGACGAAGTGCCGGTCGCTGGTGGCGACGAACGCCGAGGTGGCGTCGGGGAGGACCACGCCGTTCGCCACGTCGCCCGGCGGCACGGGAAGCGCAGCCATCGACTGGTCGCTCGCATGGTCGAGGAACGACCACTCCCATCCCCGCAGCTCCTCCGGGCACTGGTCCAGCAGGCGACGGACACGGGCCACGTCGCCCGTGGCCAGCGCCGCTTGCGCGTAGCCGATACGGCTCGAGTAGAGCGACTCGCGCAGCTTGGACGATTCCGCGTCGGCCAGGCGCCGCGCTTCGTCCGCCTCCGTCGCGAGCTCGGCGTTCCGGCCGGCGACCACCCACGAGCCGATGGCGGAGGCGACGATCGTGGCCAGCAGACCCGCGGCCAGCGTCACCAGCACCCAGTGTCGGCGGGCGAGGCGCGAGAGAAGGTAGACCGTGGAGTCGCGGCGCGCCGCGATGGGCCGGCCCGCGAGGTGCCGTCGCAGATCGTCGGCCAGGGCGGCGGCCGAGTCGTATCGTCGGCGACGGTCCGCATGCATGGCCATGGCCACGATCGTCTCGAGGTCGCCTCGGCAGTCCCGTCGGATCTGACCGAGGGGAACGACCTGGCCCGCGCGCACGATCTCGGCGGCTTGAGCCAGCGTCTTGCCGTGCAGGTCGAACGCTGGTCGCTCCGCGAGCATCTCGTAGAGCAGCACGCCGAGGGCATACACGTCGCTGGCCGCGTCGGCATCGACGGCACCGCCCGCAAGCTGCTCGGGACTCATGTAGCCGAGCGTGCCGATGATCTGCCCCGCGCGGGTGTGGACGGTCAGGCCGCCCTGGCCGTCGGACTCCGCGCGGGCCACGCCGAAGTCGAGGATCTTGGGCTCGAGAGCCGCCGTCACAAGGATGTTCGCCGGCTTGAGGTCGCGGTGGATGACGCCGCGCTGGTGGGCGTGTTGGGCCGCGTCACACACGCGGGCGAGAAGCTCGACCCGCTCCCGCAACCCAGTCCGGTGCAGGCGCACCGCGGTGGTGATCGGTTCGCCGTCGACGTACTCCATCACCAGATAGGCCTGGTCGGCCCCCGCGCCCGGGACCGCGCCCGCCTCGTGGACCTGGGCGATGCCCGGGTGGTGCAGCCGGCCCAGGATGTGTGCCTCGCGCACGAACCGCCTGAGCAGCTCGCGGCTGACGATGCCGGATCGGATCGCCTTGAGCGCGACCAACCGGCGCGGCATCGCCTGCTCCGCGAGGAACACCACGCCCATTCCGCCCTCGCCGATTGTGCGAAGGACGCGGTAGTGACCGCTGAGGAGCGGCAGATCGGCAAAGGAGTCGGCGGCTGGATCGGCGAGCAGCGAGCGGTCGACGCTGGGCGTGAGCAGACCGGCACCGGTGCGGACCGGATCGAAGCCGACGGTGCTTCCGTCCTGCTGCAACATCCCGACCAGCTCTCGATGCAGTTCGGCGTCCTCCTCCGCCAGGGCCGCCAACCGCTCCCCGCGATCGTCTGGAGCAAGGCCGATCAGCTCCGCGAAGAGGTCGAGGATCCGGCGCGTCCGATCCCCGCCGCCGAAGGTCGCGTGGGAGGGAGGATGGAGCGGCGGTTCGATCGTCATGTCGGGCACGCGCTCCGCTGGGTGGGAGAGGTCCGCATCGAAATCCGGACGAAAGTCCAAGGTCGTGGACGCGATCCGCCGTGGGTGGGGTAGGGTGCGCTTTCGGCCTCGGACCACCGGTTGCGGGTGAAGCAACGGAGGACGGCATGCCAACCACGAATGACTCGGCCGATCGGCCGGCGAACAGTAGGCGAAGCCGCGGAGCGGGCGGCATCACCGTCCACCCGCTCCTGCCCGCCGAGTCGGCGTTCCTCCGTGGTGCCGCGGTTGACGAGGCGACCGTCGAGCTCCTCGAGAGCAGCTTCCGGATCCTGGCCGCGGCGGGGAGCCGGTTGGGGTCGGAGTTCTACGGCCGGCTCTTCGACTGCGCCCCGGCGCTGCGTCCGCTTTTTCCGTCCAACCTCGAGGAACAGGCGCAGAAGCTCCTGCAGTCGCTGTCGTCCGTGATCGAGAGCCTCCGCTCCCCCGACGCGGTGCGCGACCGGCTTCGGGACCTGGGCCGGCGACACGTCGGCTACGGCGCCCGCCCGGAGCACTACCCGCTGGTGTGCGACTGCCTTCTGGCGTCCATGCGGGTGGTGGCGGGGGACCGATGGACGGAGCGCCTCCAGCTCGAGTGGCGAAATGCGCTTGAGTTGATCGCCCGGATCATGCTCCACGGTGCCGCGGCGCCGTCGGGGGGAGATGGCTCCACCGGCGCACCCGTCGGCGGCTCGACGGGCGCCTCATTGGGACAGCCGCATCGCGAGCCAGGCCCGGGCGGCCCGCCAGTCCGCCTCGACCGTTGACTTGGAGACGTCCAGCAGACGCGCGACCTGCTCGACCTCCAGACCGCCGAAGTAGCGGAGCTCCACCACGCGGTAGCGCCGCTCGTCCACGCGGGCGAGCTCGGCGAGCAGGTCGTCGAGCGCCACCACGTCCACCTCGCGCGGTTCCTCCCGAGCAGGCGACGCGAGGTCGGCGCGGTCCCAATTCGTCGGCTGCTGGAGCGTGGCGTCGCCTCCGCGCTTGGCGGTCCGCTTGCGTCGGGCGTGGTCGGCCAGGATTTGGCGCATGGCGGTGGCGGCGACCGCGAAGAAGTGACCGCGGTCGTTGTAGTTGGCGCTTGGGCTCTGAACGAGCTTGACGAACGCCTCGTGCACCAGCGCGGTGGGCTGGAGCGTGTGATTGGCGCTGTGTCCTCCGGCGAACGAGCCGGCCAGCGCACGAAGCTGGTCGTAGACCAGCTGCACAAGCCGGTTCGCAGCCTCGCGGTCGCCGTTGGAGGCGCCGTGGAGCAGCAGGGTCATCTCGTGGGGATCCATGGACATCGGCATCGCGTGGGTCTGGGCCCGGGGAGTCGATCCCGGCATCCGGGCGGCGATCGAGTTCGTGCCAAGGCGCACCGATCGTCGGACGACCGAGCGGGCACGCGCGACATGCTACCCAAGCGACGCGTCCGAACCGAGCGCGGACGGGTCGCGCGATCGATCGACTTCGACCAAGGTCGGGGACACGGCTTCTCGTGGATGCAGTCGAGCGGACCATCCGGTGCGAACGAACCACCACCGCTTCAAGCCGAGTCTCCCTCGGCGACGCTCCAGAACCCATCCACCAACTCGAGGAACCTGCCATGCACTCCATCCCCATCCTGTCCCGCACGCTCGTCGTCGTCTCCCTGTCGCTCTCGCTGGTCGGCCTGGCTGCGGCCGACCGCCCGAAGCCCGGCATCGCCGCGCCCGCCCAGGGCGGCATCGCCGGCGGCAGCGCCTGCGGATGCTCCGCCGACATCGACAACAGCGGTGCGGTCGACGGCGCCGATCTCGGCCTCCTCCTCGCCCAGTGGGGAACGAGCGGCTCGTCCGACGTCGATGGAAGCGGCCTGGTCGACGGGGCCGACCTGGGACTCCTCCTCGCGGCTTGGGGCCCGTGCCTGGGGGCGCCGTCGAACGACCACTGCGGCAACGCGATCCCGGTCGTGATCGGCCAGACGATCCCCTTCTGCACCTCAGGCGCCGACACCGACGGACCGAGCGTCGCCGGTTCGTGCGGCACGTTCGCAACCCAGGTCCATCACGACGTGTGGTTTGAGTACGTCGCCCAAGGCGACGGCGCCTTGACGGCCTCGACGTGCGGAACCGCCGACTTCGACACGGTCATCGCCGTCTACTCCGCGGAACCGGGCGAGGATGCCTGCCCCGCCCCGAATGGAGCCGGCACCCTGGTCACCTGCCTGGACGACACCGCCCTGTGCACGGGGCAGACCACGTCGCTGACCTTCGATGTGGAGGCGGGCCGCACGTACCTGATCCGGGTCGGCGGCTTCGGCGGCGCCTCCGGAACTGGCGAGCTGTCGTTCGACTTCGATTCGGTTGGCGCGCAGTGCTTCGACGGCATCTTCGTGTCGCTCGCGGACGGCGAGACGGTCACGATCAGCGGTACGACCGCGGACAACCTGACCTTCGGCGTCCCGTGCGCCTCGACCTACTCGGGCGGCGAGTGGATCACCGTCGAGCTGCCGTGCCAGACGACGCAGCTCACGGTCAGCACCTGCAATCCCGGGACGAACTTCGACACCGTCGTGGCGGCCTGGAAGGAGACGATCTCCCAGGGCTGCGATGGCGAGCTGATGGATTGCGTCGACGACACGATCGCAACCAGCTGCCTGCTTGGCGGCAATGCCCGCAAGAGCAAGTTCAGCTTCCTGGGCGACAACACCCACCTCTACCACATCCTGGTCACCGGCTTCGCCGACGCGAACGGCCAGTACGAGCTGACGCTCAAGGCGGAATGCCAGGCTCCGTGACCGTCGCGCGAGCGGGGGCGATGACCTCGACGGCGGCGGCGAACGGGCGTTGTTCGCCGCCGCCGTCGTTC
>JAGQOG010000406.1 GCA_020427695.1 Phycisphaerales bacterium | reverse complement strand
ATCGTCACCGAGCCGCCGTAGGCCTCGATCGACGTGGGTGTCGAGGTGGTGATCGTGGCCGACGTGGCACCGGCCTTGATCGTGATGTGACCGCCCGGCGGGAGTGCCGCCAGCGCCTCGGCGAGGGTGTTGAAGGGATGGTCGAACGTGCCTTGCTCCGTGCCGCTGTAGGCGAAGTCCACCCAGGTGGTTCCCGGTTGGAGACAGTCGAGTCCGGCGGCGAAGCTCGTGATCTTCCCGATCGAGTACGGGCCGAAGTTGGGCAGACCGATGCCTTGGCACCCGCCGTTGGTCGAGCACATGATGTTGCACGGCGTCTGCGGGGGATCCACCTGGTTGCAATGGGTCGCGTTCCAGCAGTGGCCCAACTCGTGTGCGGTGAGCGCCGTGCGCAGGCCGAAGTTGGTCGTGTACTGGTTCTGCGTGAGCCCGTACGCCTGCGGCGTCTCGCAAACCGTCCCCACGTAGGCGGCGCCGATCACGCTGCCGTCGAGGTTGACTCCGGTCATGAGGTGGGCCACGTCCCGGGGCACGCCCGACTGGTTCGTGTTCCACTCCGTCTTCATCTGGCTGAGGCGGGCGTTGTGGTTCGTGCTGGTGTACGGATCGGGCTCCACGGTGCGCACCACGATCTCGGTGATCGCGTGGGTGATGCCGCAGTCGCGCTCGTAGACCTCGTTGACCGCACTCATGACGGCGGTGATGTCCGCTTCGGTCTCCGCCACGGATGCGTCGTTCTTGAGGTAGTACTCGTAGTCCGCGTCGAAGGCGATCTGGGCCACGCTGGACAGTCCGCCGGTCCCGGCCACGCCGCCTTCGGGCGGTGGCGCCGCGTCGGCGGGCGCCTCGACGGGACAGAGGCCGGGCGGCACCACGATGTCCGATTGGCGATACACGACGTGCAGCGCCGGTGCGGCGTCGCGGTCGATCGACCGCAACGGCTGGATCCACAGCACGTCGCCGTTGGCCCGCGCGACACGTCCATGGAGGCCAAGAACCGATGCGCAGAGCACGACCCGCGAGCCGGCGTCGTCTCGAATCGTGCCGCGGTACACGATGGGTCGCGCCACACCCGCCGTCGCGTCTGCGGGCAGCGCGGGAACGGCTCGCACGACGGGGCGCAGCGACCGTCCGTCGGGGCCAACGTCGGGCATCGGCGCGACCACGACCGCGCCGATCGTCGCGCCGAGCTGGACGACGACCGGACCGCCGTCGGGCGGAGGCTCGAAGCCATCGATCGACACGATCTCGAACGCCGTGACGCTCAGCCGTTCGGCGACAGAGGTGTCGGCCGCGGCGTTGCCGTGGTTCTGTCCGATGGCGTGCGCCGCGAGCACGACTGCGAGCACGACTGCGCGTGCGGCCAGAGTCGCCCATGCGGGAACGCCCTCAGCCACACGTTGGTGGCGCCGGAGCGAGGTTCCAGGTGTGGTTGTGCTCGGCATCGCCAACTCCCCTACTGGAGGTTCACAAGCACCAGGACCAGGCCGCGTCCGGCATCGAGCCCCGTCATCGCCTTGCCGAGCACGGCGCCCGCCGCCCGCTCGGGATCGGTTGCCCGCATGGCGTGTCCGGGCGCGACAGAGGTCGTCAGGCGATCGCCGGGGTGAATCGGGCCGCCGAGATCGGCGTCGCACCAGCACCACACGCGGCCGGTCAACGCGATCGGATGGGGACCAGAGGTCTCGAGACGATCGGCATCGTGCAGGACGAGTCCTGGCGAGAGGCCGTTCGCGCCCGAGATCACGCCGGCCACCTTGGTGTCGTATGCGGCGTCCGCGAGGCGCAAGGCACCTGGCCGATCGGGATCGATCGCGACCACCATGCCTGGTTCCGGCACCGCACCGCCGGCGCCCTCGACGTCGAACGGCTCCGCGAGATCGGCGCCGCCGGTGATCGTGAGCGTGCGCACGCGCGTGACGCCGCCCTCGGTGACGGTGAGGCGCTCGGTGCCCGACTCCGTCTCCACGCGGAAGATCGGGATCGTGCTGCCGGATCCGCCCGCGGTGCCTTGCACGAGCAGACCTCGTCCGTCGCCGCCGGCGTTCCGGATGATCGCGGTGTAGTCGGTGTTCGATGGCCGGCTGGCATAGAGGATCGACGGGACGCTGTTCAGCGCCGCGTTGCCGCCGGTCAACTGCAGCGTGCGAGCGATGGTCATCCCCCCTGCCGTCACGGTGAATCGCTCTTCGCCCGGGTAGCTCTGCACGCGGAAGATCGGCACCGTGCTGCCGGCGGTCCCGTTGGATGCCTGCACGAGCAATCCGAGCCCGCTCCCCGCGGGATTCCCGATGATGGTGGCGTACTGGCTGTTGGAGGACGAGCTGACGTTCAGTCCGCCGGTCGGCGCGGGCACGCCGATCCCCATGCCGCCGCCGATCGATGCGCTCCCGCCGGCCGACAACGCACCGGAGATGGTTGCGGAAAGCATGGTGATCGGCGCATCGGTGGCCAGCGCTGCGGCCCGCAGCGCGTATGGCACGGTGGTCATCCGGATGCGCGGTCCGATCTCGTTGCCGACGGGATTGTCGTCGTTGTCGTCGACGGTGACGGCGAGGAATCGCGGAGCCTCCGCGAACCACGCCGGATCGAGCGGGCCGATCGGCGTGCTGACCACGCCGTTGCCGCCCTGCACCAGGGCCGGCACGTTCAGGATCGATCCGATGATCGAGCCGCCGGTCTCGGCGTTGTAGATGAAGAGGTCGAGCGTGTGGACGCCATCGGCGATCGGCGCACCACCGGCATCGGTCAGCCGAGCCTGGAAGCTCATCGACTGTTCGATCGTGCCCGCCGTGGCGCTGGTGCCGATCGAGCCGGGTGAGCCGAGTGCGGCCATCGCCACGGTCGCGAGTACCGGGAGTGTTCGTCTGGTCATGTTGCACACCTTGGGATCAGCCCCAGTTCGCCAGCAGGAGTCCGAGATCCGAGCCGTCCACGATTCCGTCCGCGTTGAGATCGCCGATTCCGGATTCGTTCCAGTTCGAGAGCAGAAGTCCCAGATCAGCGCCGTCCACCACGCCGTTGCCGTCCAGGTCGCCCAGAATCGGGATGGGCGAGGCGATCACGATCGGCACGAAGCCGATCGCCATGGAAACGTCGAGTCCTGCCGCCGTGCCGGTCAGCGGCTGTCCGACGACGACCAATTGGCCGCTCGCGGCGACGGATCCGCCCGAGGCGGTGGCGAGCAGGACCTCGGCGGATGCCGCGAACGTGGTCGGGGCGGCGAGGACAACCGCGATCGCGGATCGAGTGGCGACGGATTGTGACACGGATACTCCTTCCTCTCCGAGCATTGCTGGCCGCTCGGGAGGCGGGAGGACGGGATTCGGTCGAACGCCGAGGAGAGACGGGGAGCGGCGCGCGGAGTATTCGGACCAAACGGCGGGGTTGTGCCGCGGCGGACACCCTGCGCACTGACTGCCCGCACAGACGGGCAATCAGTGGCACACCTGGTTCGAGGACCCCACCTCCCGCATGACCACCCTCGATGCCTCGATGCCTCGGTGCCTCGGTGCCTTCATACCTCACCCCTTCGCCCGTCGCTCCTCCACCAGGGCCACCACGCGCTCGACGGCGCGGTCGAGATGGTCGTTCACGACGAATTCGTCGTAGGCGCTGCTGACCCGCGCGGTTTCGATTTCGCGCTTCGCCTCGGCGAATCGGCGCTGGATCGCCTCCTCGTCGTCCCGGCCACGGTCGCGCAGGCGGCGGAGCAGCTCCGATTCGCTCGGGGGAAGGATGAAGACCATGAAGGCGGAAGGCATCGCCTGCCGCACCTGGAGCGCGCCCTGCACGTCGATGTCGAGCATCACCAGGCGGCCTTCGTGCAGATGCCGCTCGACGGGCTCGCGGGGCGTGCCGTAGCAGTGCCGTCCGAACACGCGGGCGTGTTCGAGGAACCGCCCCGCCTCCACATCGCGATCGAACCGCGCCTCGTCGATGAAGAAGTAGTCCACTCCCTCCACTTCCGAGGGCGCCTTCGGGCGTGTCGTGGCGGACACGCTGAACACCGCGTCGAACCGTCGCTGGAGCTCGCGGGTGATCGTCGTCTTGCCGACCCCGGAGGGACCGGAGATGACCAGGAGCAAGCCGCCCGGCGTGGAGCCGTCGGAGGAGGAACTCGCCATGGCGGCAGTGTAAGCATCGCCGCCGCAGCCGGGCTGCGGCGGCGATCCCCTCCGATCGTCACGATGTTCAGCGTTGCCGATTCGGCGCCTGCGGCTTCCGCCACGGTGCCGGCGGCCAGAACGGCGGCTCCTGCAGCGAGTGGTACAGGAACTCCGGATTCACGGCCGGTCCGTTGGTGAGCATGAGCAGGAGCACCTTCTCCTGCACCGTGTGAGCCTTCACGTTCGGAAGGAACGGGAGCTCAAGACCCCGACGCAGCCGGCCCGGTGTGGCGTGGTCGCCGACAGCGTGGACGGTGTTCGAAACGGCGCCGAGGGAAGTGGCCAGGATCAGTCCGGCCAGAAGCAGTTGTCGTCGGATGCTGGTTCGCATGATTGCGGTCCCGGTGGGTGTGCGCGCGCAGGGTGAAGAAGTCAGTTCTCGTCGAGGATTCGTGCAGCCTGGAGGATCCTCCAGCCTGTCTGTCGGAAGTGCGGGAACCGGCCCATGGTTCCCGCGATCACGCGTACCTCGTCCTCGTCGATGAGCCAGTCGGGGTCGAAGCCCGTTGCGTCGGCAACCCGCTGGCGGCGGAAGTGCTCGAGCGTGAAGACCTGCTCGCGCATGGACCAGTTGTTCGTGCGGTCGGCGATCTCCGCGGCCTTGTTCGTGAAGACGGCCATGTGGCGGTGCAGGTCGCGGCCGTCGAGTCCCCGAAGGGCGATGTTGCACCCGTAGATGCACCACCAGCCGTAGCTCTCCAACCAGTCGCCGACCGGGAACGACTCCGTGTCGACGACCTTGTCGAGACCTTGGCTCAGCTCTTCCGCCGCGGCCGTGGGGGTGCGGAGTTCGAGCGCCACGTCGGTCTCGATGATCGCGCCCCGGCACGTGTTGGCGACGCCGCTGTACGACTCGTCCGAGAACTCGCTCGCAAGTGCTTCGTACATGTGCATCGCCCGTTCGAGATCCATCTTGGCCCGGCCTGCCGTGCGGGCCGCCGAGGACGGATCGGAATCGAGCATGCGTCGGGTTGCGTTGCCCCGCACGTAGTGGGCGAACGCATGGGTGACGCGTTCGAGCCGCGTGGTCGGCGGACACTCCTCGAAATGGTCGAGCAGGTCGCGGGCCACGGCACGAGCCTCGACCAGGTGCCACAGCGTGTAGTGGGCATTGGCGAGGTTGGCTTGGAGCATGAGGCGAAGCGGCGTGGTGATCGGCTGCTCGTGCAAACCGCGTTGCACCGCCTCCAGCACCTTCGTGAACCGGCCCATGCCGTCCCATCCGCCGGCCTCGCGATTCGCCGCGATCGCACGCTGCTGCGAGGTCTCGGCGATCGCGGCCATGCGCCCGGCGATCGACACCATGGCGGCATGGTCGCCGGATCGGTGGGCGTCGAGGGCGAGGCGATCGAGTTCGGCGAAGTGGGCTTCGGTAGGGTCGTTGCCGCTCGATTGGCTGCGGCTCTCCGACACCCAGATCCCCTCCGCGACATCGCCTACCGGCCAGTCCAGAACTCCGGCCAGGCGGACGACGAGGTCGAGCTTGGGGTTTCCCGTTTCGGGAACAAGCTTGGTGGGGTCGCGATCAAGAGCGGCGGCCAACTGGCCTTTGCTCCAGCCCCGGTACACACGAGCCAGTCCAATGAACTGGTTCAGCATGTCGCGGCGTGATTCACTTGACTTCATGGTCGAGTTTCCTCAGATCTTCCCTGGGCCTCGAATGGCCCGACGTACCCCCGCCGCCTTGAGAGCGCGGCGAGAGGACAATCCCCGTCGCCGAAGAAGCGCTCGAGTTTGCGTGCTTTTTTTCGGGTGCACAGCGGAAGCGCCATGATTGGGCCGAACCGCGCCGGCTGATCGGCAGAAAGTGCGCGGCGATCCTTGCGTCGGATTCGGACGTCTTCGCGGCGTGAGGGCGGTTGGAGGCGCCACGCCCGGCTCATCGCGGGACGTCCGGCGACCGGCGTTTCCGCCCGTCACCTGCTCTTTGGCAGGTCCGCGCTCCGATCGCGCAAACGTAACCCTTGTCGTCGCAAGGGTTCGTGTGAGCCGCCGGTTGCACCCTATTGGTGCGGCCGTTAGTCTCCCCCCGAGCCGCGGGCGTCCTGGTCGATGCTCTTCGTTTGGAGCGCAAGTTTGGCCGCTTGGATCCACGACGATCCAGTCGCTTGTCTCCAGAAGGATTGGCGGGAGAGGAATGCGTGGGGGACGAGGCGCACATCGTGCGCCTCGTCCCTTTTTTCGGTTGCCAGGATGCTCAGGCGCGCGCGGGTCCGCGAATGGTCATCCGCAGCCGCTCAGCATTTCGGCTCGGCCACGCACTGATCGCGAGCCACGCGCCGGAACTGGGCGCGGATGCGGCGCTGGGGTGGGGTCTCGTGGTCGTCGAACGCATGAACGGTGTCGATCGCCA
This sequence comes from Phycisphaerales bacterium, assembly GCA_020427695.1. Taxonomy (GTDB): domain Bacteria; phylum Planctomycetota; class Phycisphaerae; order Phycisphaerales; family SM1A02; genus JAGQOG01. The sequence continues at coordinate 22,749 of JAGQOG010000406.1, read as the reverse complement.
ACCCGTTGCTCTGGCCGAGGTCGATCAACTCCCGCTCGGTCAGCGGCCAAGGCGGTCCATCCTCGAGCCCGGCGGGTGTTTCGCACCCGCGGCAGATCACCAGGAGATGGCCGTTCGTGCCCACCAGACGGGCAATGCCCCCCATGATGCCGGCACGTTGCTCGGGGGGCACGGACTGAATCGTGTGGATCTCGACCACCAGGTCGAATCGGTGCACCCATCGCGGTGGAAGGGCCGTCACGTTGGCACAGTGGTAGCACGACGCGTTCTCGGGGTCGAGCGCCCGGGCCCAGTCCACTGCGGTCGGACTGAGATCGAACGCGGTCACCTCGTAACCGCGTCGAATGACCTCTCGGGCATCCTCCCCGAGACCACATCCAACGACCGCCACGCGGGCTCCGCATCGAACCAGGCTCGGACCCACGGTATCCAGCCAGGTCACGAGGGCCGGGTTCGGGATCCCGTCGGACCAGGGGATGCGGGACGCATCGCCACCGGCGGTGGCGTAGATCGCCTCGAAGTCGGGGGCCGCGCCGGGTCGGATTTGCGGCGTGGCCGTTCCGGCGGTTGGCGCGGTGACTGGCAGCGTCGAGGCCATCGGTCAGCTCCATGGCGCGACGTCACCGGCCTGCGCCTGACGGCGGGTGAGGCATCGCTAGGTCGCCCAAGGCAAAATACGGTCTGCGCCACGCGCGCCCGCGAGCACCTGGTCCGCGGGATCAACCGCCCATCCCCGGTCAGATGATATCGACCGGGCGATCGGCAAAGAAGAGTCGGGCGAATTTGCCCGTCGCGTGGGGCCACACGCCTTCAGGACGACTTGTCCTACGGACTGCTAGGCGTGGATGGCCCGTCCCTCCGTGGCCAGCGCCGCCTCGTGGATCGACTCGGCCATCGTTGGGTGAGCGTGAACGGTCGAGATGATGTCCTCCACCGTTCCTTCCAGGCGCTTGGCGATCCCCACCTCGGCGATGAGTTCCGAGGCGTCCTCGCCGATGATGTGCGCCCCCAGGATCTCGCCGTAGGGCTTGCTGGCGATGATCTTGACCAGGCCGTCGGTGGCGCCGACGGCGATCGCCTTTCCGTGCGCCTTCAGCTGGTACGTGCCCACGGTGAACTCGAGCCCCTTCTCCTTCGCCTGTCGCTCGGTGAGGCCAATCGATGCGATCTGCGGGTTGCAGTAGGTGCAGCCGGGGATCGAGTCGTAGTCCACGCCGAGGGTGTGGTGTCCAGCCATGCGCTCAACGCAGGTCACGGCCTCCTCGCTGGCCACATGGGCGAGCCACGGGGGCCCGATCACGTCCCCGATGGCGTAGATCCCGGGAACGCTGGTGCGGTAGGTCGGTTCCTTCGCGCTGCGGTAGTCGGTCTTGAGATGGCCCTTCTCGACGGCGATGCCCAGCTTGTCGTCGAACAGGCCGTCGAAGCGCCCCTGCACGCCGACCGCGACCAGCACCACGTCGCACTCGATCGTCTCGGTCTTCTTCTCGTCCTTCATGTCAACGACGGTGACCTTGACCCCCCCGCCGGACTTCTTGTCCACCGCCTTGACCGTCTGGCCGACCCGGAACTCCATGCCTTGGCGCTGGAACGCCTTGTTGGCCACCTTGGAGATGTCCTCGTCCTCGTTGGGCAGGATGCGGTCGAGCATCTCGACCACCGTGACCTTGGTGCCGAAGGCGTTGTAGAAGTAGGCGAACTCCATGCCGATGGCTCCCGAGCCGACGATCACCATCGACGCGGGCCGCTTGGGCAGGCTCATGGCGTCGTAGGAGGAGATGATCGTCTTGCCGTCGAAGGGCGCGAACGGGAGCTGTCGCGGCTTGGCTCCCGTGGCGACGAGCACGCGGTCGGCCGTCAGCGTCTCCTTCACCTTGGCACCCGCGCCGTTGTAGTAGTCTCCGGACGACTCCAGCACCTCCACCGTGCAGGGGCCGGTCGGGGTCTTGCCCGACACGATGCGGGCGTGGCCCTGGTGATGCGCCACCTTGTTCTTGCGGAAGAGGAACGCCACGCCGTTGTTGAGCGTGCCGGTGATGCCGCGGCTGCGGCCGATCACCTTCTCCCAGTCGACCTTGATGTGCTTGGGGTCGATCTTGATCCCCCACTCGTCGCCGTGGCGGATCGCCTCCATGTAGAGCTCGGCGTTGTGAAGGAGCGCCTTCGTGGGAATGCAGCCCCAATTGAGGCAGACGCCGCCGAGCTTGTCGCGCTCGACGCAGGCGGTCTTGAGGCCGAGCTGTCCGGCGCGGATGGCTCCGACGTAGCCGCCGGGGCCCCCGCCGATGACGATGAGGTCGTAGTGCTTCGAGTCGCTCACGGGCGGTCCTCGCGTGTGGTTCTGCCGGGAAGGGTCAAAGGAGCGGATTGTAACGCGGCGAAGGTCCCTCGCAGGCAGGCCCGTCGCCGTGGGGCCGGGTCGACGGTCGTGGTCGTTGACGGGGCTGGGGGGCGTCCGTAGCATCGCCCCCCTTGAGGCGGCCCCCGCTGGACGGGGTTCGAATTCCGCTGGAGCCAACGTGCGCACCGCGATCATCAGCGACATCCACGCGAACCTCGCCGCGCTCCAGACGGTCCTGGCGCACATCGACGAGCAGAGCGTGGACCGGATCATCTGCCTCGGCGACATCGTGGGGTACGGCCCCGATCCCGTCGAGTGCGTGGACCTGGTGGCGAAGCGCTGCGAGTGGTCGCTGATGGGCAACCACGACTTCGGCGTGCTCTACGAGCCAACGAACTTCAACGCCGCGGCGGAGCAGGCCGCCTACTGGACCCGGGCGCAGTTCGAGCGCGACCGGACCTCCCAGCCCGACGCCGCGATGAGGCGGTGGGAGTTCCTCGGCCGCCTGCGCGTGCGCGTGAACCACGAGGGCTTCCTCTGCGTGCACGGAACCCCGCGCCGACCGATCAACGAATACCTGTTCCCCGAAGACGCGACGAACTCGCCGGTGAAGATGCAGCAGGTGTTCGACCGCATCGAACGGCACTGTCTGGTCGGCCACACCCACGTGCCCGGAATCTTCACCGACGAGCCCGACTTCTATCCTCCCGACGAGTTGGGTGCCGTCTACACGCTCAGCGTCGAGGAAAAGGCGATCGTGAACCCCGGATCGGTGGGCCAGCCGCGCGACCTCGATCCGCGCGCGAGCTACGCCATCATCGACGCCCCCAGCGAGGAGCCCGGCCGCGTGGAGTTCTACCGCCTCGAATACGATGTGAAGTCCACCGTCGACAAGATCCTGGCCATCCCGCAGTTGAGCGACTGGCTCGGCGAGCGGCTGTACGAAGGTCGATAGCCTGCCGCTTGGGCGCTGTTCCGCGGGCGACATCGTCCGGTCTGCGACCATCCCGTCACTCGAACCAACGGCCGCGATCGGCGCGGCCGAGGAATCCAGCCTCCCATCATGACCCCTCGCGTCCGCCGCATCGCCATTCCACTGATCGTCCTCGGTGCCGCCATCGGGGTGTTCGTGTCCGTGATCCTGCATCGACCGACGCCGACGACCCCGGCCACCGGCGCGGCATCCGCCAGCGCGGCCGCCAAAGGCGACGCCGGCGGCGCGGAGCGCGTGGCCGGCGGCGGCGCCGGTGACGAAAGCTCGGCTGCCCCTGATTCCGGAACGGCGGCCGACGGATCCGGTCCGGCCGCGTCGCCGACAGGGACGAACGACGGTGCGGTCGCCGGCGCGGCGCCGGACCAGCCCCAGATCGGCGCCGCTCCGGGACCGGAACCGCTGGCGGCAGGACCGTCCGCCGAGGAGGTCGCCAGCTGGAAGGCGTTCCCGGTCGCCGACGGCGCGCTCGGGGACATTCCTCCCCTGGGGTCGTTCGATCCAGACACCGACCGCATGCAACTCGAGTTCTCGCCCGTGGGCGCTGGCATCTCGAGGATCGCGTTCAGCGACTTCTGGGAAACGGCCGCCGCCAAGCGACAGGCACAGCGCTACGCCAGGGCCCGGTCCACGGGCGCTTCCGGAGCATCCCTGCCGCCCGAAGCGCTCCGCTACGTGCTCCAGAACTCGACGCCGTTGGGCGACTACACGGTGCCGGTCCTGGCCGCCCACTCGATCGAGGTGAACGGCCAGCGCGTGCAGGTGTTCAGCAGCGCCTGGGCGTGCGTCGGACCGGGGCGCTTCGCGAGCGAGATCCGCGACGGCGAGGGCCGGCCAGTCCTGCGCCTGACGCGGGAGTTCGTTCTGGGTGCGAACTCGTACGACATCACCATCCGGCAGTCGATCGACAACCTCGGCGACGCGCCGCTTGATGTCCGGTGGATCCAGTACGGACCGGGCGATCTTCCGGTCGACCGCGCGAGGTACATCGACATCCGCCGCTTCCACGCCGGATACCTCGAACCGCCGGCGCGGGATCCGTCGCAGTCGCTGGTCCTGGCCGATGGCCAGATGCTCGATCGCACCGCGGTCATCAAGGCCGTCGAGCGCGGCGCGCCGGAGCTCTGGCCCAACGCGGCCAGCAAGCAGGGGAACCTCTCGCTGGCCTGGTTCGGCACCACGAACCGCTACTTCGCACTGGCCATCCACCCCGCGTGGTCGGGTTCGGGGCCGATCCCGCTCCAGCTTGGATCCTCGGTCGAGTCCATCTCGGCCGTCGTCGGTCCGCAGCCTGGCGGCGACAAGCATGTGTTCGCCACGCTCTTTGGGCCGGCGAAGCGGGTCGCGCCGGGAGGGCAGGCCTCGTTCGACCTCGGCGTGTACGCCGGCCCGCTCGATCCGAAGATCCTCGACGGGAAGGAGCCGTACAAGTCGCTCCGCCTCTCCGGGCTCATCCTCTACCTGATGAGCGGGTGCTGCACCTTCTGCACCTTCGCCTGGTTGGCCGACCTGATGCTCGCGTTCCTGTCGTTCCTGCACGACTACATCGTGTTCGACTGGGGATTGGCGATCATCACGCTCGTGCTGATCGTGCGCTCGATGCTGCATCCGATCATGAAGCGGTCGCAGGTGCAGATGCAGCGGGTGACCCGTGCCATGGGGCAGCTCAAGCCGGAGATGGAGAAGCTCCAGGCCCGCTACAAGGACGATCCGCGCAAGCTGCAGCAGGAGCAGATGCGGCTCTATCGCGAGAAGGGCGTGAATCCCGTGGGTTGCCTCACCGGGTTCGTGCCGACGCTGCTCCAGACGCCGATCTGGATCGCCCTGTACGCGATGCTGTACTTCGCGTTCGAGTTGCGACAGCAGCCGGCGTTCTTCGGCGTCTTCCAGCTCTTCGGCGGATGGTCGTTCCTCGCCGATCTCAGCTCCCCCGACCACTTCTTCTGGGAGTTCGCCGAGCCGCGCAAGTTCCTGCTCTGGAACCTCACCGGCGTGAACCTGCTGCCCATCCTGATGGGCATCGTGTTCTTCGTGCAGCAGAAGTACATGACGCCGCCGCCCGCGACACCGCTGTCGCCCGAGCAGGCGCAGCAGCAGAAGATCATGAAGGTCATGATGGTCGTGCTGTTCCCGGTCATGCTCTACACGGCGCCGTCGGGACTGACGCTCTACATCCTCACGTCCAGCCTGATCGGCATCGTGGAGGGGCGGCAGATCCGCAAGCACATCGAGGAGACCGCCAACAATCCGCCGCCGCCGAAGAAGAAGAAGCAGGATCGGCTGGGCCGCATGTACGAGGAGGCGCTGAAGCGGGCGCAGCAGCGGGCGGAGGAGAAGCGTCAGCCGAAGCGGAAGTACAAGGAGCGGTAGTTCACGGCGTCGGCCGGGAGCCGGAGGCTCGCCCATGCTCGACCAGGCGGCGATCGTCGCGGTGTCCTCGCCGCCCGGTGCATCCGTGCGCGGCCTGGTGCGGGTGTCGGGCGTCGGCGCGGCGTCGGCCATGTCGGCGGCGCTCCAGCCGCGCGACGCCTCCGCGCGACCGCTCCCCCCCCGCTCGCCGGCCGCGGTCCGCGTGCCCCTGGGCGGATGCTCGGTGCCGGCCCTCGCGACGGTCTTCCCGGGGCCGGGCTCGGCGACGGGCGAGGACGTTGTCGAGCTGCTTCTGCCCGGACAGCCCGACCTCCTGGAACGCGTCGTCGATTGGATCGTGTCGATGCTGCGTTCCCGCGCCGTGCCAGCGCGCCGTGCGGCGGCGGGCGAGTTCATGGCCCGGGCGTTCCTCAACGGACGCATCGAGCTGACCGCGGCGGAGGGCGTGGCGGCCGCCATCGCCGCCCGTACGGATGCCGAGCTTCGCGCGGCCCACCTGCTGATGGACGGTGCGTTGGCCGTTGAGGCGCGGACCCTGACCGCGTCCCTGACGGAAGGACTGGCGCTGGTCGAAGCGGGAATCGACTTCACCGACCAGGAGGACGTGGTCGCGGTGACGCCGGCGGAATTGCTGGGTCGCCTCGATGGAGTTCGATCGACGCTGCGGCGCCGTCTCGATCGCGCCATCGGGCTCGAACGGCTGCAAGCGGTGCCGTGGGTTGTCCTCGCGGGGCGGGCCAATGCGGGGAAGTCGACGCTGCTCAACGCGCTCGTGGGTCACGAGCGAGCGGTGGTGTCCGCGGTGGCGGGGACGACGCGCGACGCGGTCGCAGAGCCGGTGACGCTGGCGGGTCCGCACGGTGCGGTGGAGGCGCTGCTCGTGGACGTGGCGGGCGAGGACGACGAGACGCTTGGACTGAATCCGCTCATGCAGGCGGCTGCGGCGTCGGCGCAGGCGCGGGCGTCGATCGTGCTGCGTTGTTCGCCGGCGGACGAGCCCCCGCCATCGCCATCGGCGGATGCGCGCATCCTCGACGTCTGCACGAAGTCCGACCTGGCGCCGAACGACGGACGACCGGGCACGCGGGTGAGTGCGGCTCGAAACGAAGGGCTCGACGTCCTGCGGCGGACGATCGCCTTGCATTTGGCCGACGAGGGAGCGACGGTTCAGGGGGATGCCGTCGCGCTTTCGGCGCGGCAGGAATCGGCACTGCGCGACGCCAGCGCGCGGGTGGACGAGGCGATCGCCCTCGTCGACCGGCAGCAGAGCGAGCGAACGCTCTCCGATCCCGAGTTGGTCGCCGCCGCGCTGCGCGGAACCATCGACGCGCTCGAGGCGCTGATCGGACGTGTGGATCCCGACGAGGTCCTGGGGTTGGTGTTCGGACGGTTTTGCGTGGGGAAGTAGCGCGCAGGTATCAGGTATCCGGGCGCGGGGACGATTGGCTGCGTGGCGGCGGAGGGGCGCGGCTGGACGTTCGGCGGGCCGGCCTCGCGGCGCGAGGACCGACCCGCAGCAGTCATGGAATCGCCGAACCATCCCGGCCCGTAGGATCGCCTGATACCTGATACCTGATACCTGATACCTGATACCTGATACCTGATACTGACACCCACTATGTCCCCCACCGTCCATCGACTCGCCATCCGTGTCCGCTACTGCGAGTGCGACCCCATGGGGGTGGCACACCACAGCGTCTATCCCGTGTGGTTCGAGATGGGTCGAACCGAGCTGCTTCGCGCGCAGGGCGGGAACTACCGCGAGCTGGAGGCGGCGGGAATCCTGCTGGCGGTGGTGCGCTTGGAGGCTCGCTATCGTGCGCCGGCGCGGTACGACGACGAGCTGGAACTCGTGACCACGCTCGAGGACGCGGGCCACGTCAAGATCGAGCACACCTACGCGCTCCATCGCGGCGCGGAGCTCCTCGCCACCGGGCGAACGACGCTGGCGTGCCTTGATCGCAGCGGGCGCGCCCGGGTCCTGCCCGCATCGCTTCAGACCAAGCTGGACGCCTGATGATCGACTGGAGATGGTCCCGGCCCCCTGCTGCCGAACCGCGGGAACCAGGTACCGGGGCCTATCCGCGCCACTTCTCCACCACCACGCCATCCTGGATGCGCATGATCGTGATCGCGGGCTGGAGCTTCGGCTCGTCCTGCGTTCCCGAGAGGACCTGGAGCAGTGACACCTGCTGTTCGACGGGCACGTAGGCCCACTTCCAGATCACGCTCTGGTCGTCGAGCGTCGTGGACTGGTCGGGCTCGCCGATCGCGGCGCGGACCCAGTCGATGCGCGTCTTTCCCGCCTCCACGTAGTCGAACAGCCCCTCCGGCACGTATGTGCCGTCGTATCGAACCGACGGACCCTCCATCCGGATCTGGATCGGTCCGTCGATCTTCAGAGCGGTGCGAAGGTCGCCGGAGACGCGCGACTCCAGGTCTCCCTGCATGCGCATGGTCGAGTCGCCGCAGCCGGCCTGGAGCAGGCTGAGCGAGCCGGCGGCCAGCACCAGCCCGCAGATCCAATGGCGGCGTGTGAGCGTCGAGTCCAGCGTTCCGAAACGACGATGGCTGCGCGTGTGCACGGCGGCGACTCCTTGGCCAGGCGTTGACGCAGGCGTGTCCGGCGAGCGGATGCGGACGACCGCCCCCGCGATCGGGCGGGCGTCTTCCGGACCACCAACTGCACCATGAACGTAGCCGCGCGGCGCGGCCGAGGAATGAACGCGGCATGAAACCGGGTTCACCTCGCGACGCGCCGGGGCGCACGGGGGTGCATCCAGCGGTCGTGGGGCAGCGGTCGTGGGGCGATGTTCGATCCGTCCACCTCCACGGACGCTGTGAGGCTCGATTCACGCATCGTTCAGAACACGCTCATGCAGCCGCCGAAGATTGGTCAGTGAGCACTCGCCGGTGCGATCCACGTGCCGGCGTCACATCAACGAGATCGACACTCCACCAAAGGAGAATCGCATGACACAGTTCACCCACGCTCTTGTTGCACCGACGCTCGTCGCGGCATTCGTCTCGGCGGGCATGGCCACCGCGACCGCGGCGGCGGCCGACGCCAGTTTCGTTCCCGGCTCGAAGCTCGTTGACGCCAAGGTGGTGTCGCGACCGACCGACGACCACGACGCCGGGATCGAAGACCTTGTCGTGGACGCGCGGGAAGGGAGGATCGTCTTCGCCATCGTGGACACCAACGGCGTGCTCGGCGTGGACGGCCGGACGGTCGTCGTTCCCTACGGCGCCTTGAACTGGGACGCCGCCCATGGAGACTTCCTGCTCTCCCTGACCGCGGACCAGCTCCGGGCCCTGCCGGAGTACGGCAAGAGCGGTCTCGCGGACCTGGACAGCCCGAGCTGGCGAAGCACGCTCCGGAGCATCGTCGGCGACTGGCCCGAGTTCAGCGACGAGGACGCGAGTCGCCAGAGCACCTTCCCCGACAGGTACACCTGGCTGTTCCGCGAGCACGACGCCAAGCGGATGTCCGGTCGGGTGACGGCCGTGGAGAGCGGCGACGGGCTGACCACCATCACCGTTGGCGATGGGTCGAGCGGCGAGCGGCAGACCGTGGTCCTCGCACCGAGCGCCTTCCTGAAGCGCCACGGCGTGATGCCTGCGGTGCAGGACGAGGTCCAGCTGGAGGCGGTCGCCGGGCAGATGCCGAGCGGACGCAAGGTCTGTGTGGCCCGGTCGATCGACGTCCATGACAAGCAGGCCGATCTGCGTACCGACCAAGGCGACGCGATGTGGTCCACCGCGGCCGACGGCCGCGCTCCGGTGCATTACGTCCTCGTGAGCGACATGGACGACGGGTCGTTGTATGGCCAGGGCGAGGCGTTCGGCGACGTGGACGAGGCCGTCTTCGAGCCGACGAGCGGGCGAGCCGCGTTCGCGATCGTCTCCGTCGGCGGGGTGCTCGGTGTGAACGACATCCTCTACCCCGTGCCCTGCAAGGCGTTCCGTCCGGCGCAGGACCACAATCTCATGAGCGACTTGCCGGTCTCGAAGCTGAAGCTGGCCCCGAAGCTCTCGAAGGAGGGCATCGCGGACCTCAACCAGCACGACTTCGCCACCACCGTGTACGAGTTCTACAACGTGGATGCCCCGTCGTTCGATCGGCCGCGCGGCTGGTCGAGCGGCGCCAAGGCGCACGACTGAACGGAACTCCCCCCGCGCACGGCGCGGCTCCGTTTCTTCCCCCATGAACGGATCGCCGTGCAGCGCTCGCGTCCCGCCGCCGGAGGGCGGCGGGCGCGATTGTCATCCCGGGATCAGCCGACCGTTTGGTCAATCGTCCCGTCGTCCAGACGATTCGTCGAGCTCGTGCCCGATCGAGCGGCGCAGACGAGTGGTCATGGCCAGGAGCACCAGGGCGACCGCGAATGCGGTGGCCACCAGGAACACGACGTCCAGCCAGGGGCGGGTCGCTCCGCCGGGGAGAGCGAAACGCGCCGCGCCGGCGGCGACGGAGACGATCGCCGTCACCGTCAGCAGCGGCATCAAGCGCATGTCATCGACCGAAAGGAATGCATCCTTGCATTCGGGGGCCCAGACATGAACGGCCCGTTGAACGGGCATGAAAGGGATTTCATCTTGCTCCCGCCGTCCCCGTGGATCGGGGGCGGCCACGATCGGGCGGATCGCCGCTCAGGTTGTGGGCACGATCTCGGGTGTCGCCTCGGGCGCCGTCGGGAGCGCGGGGAGCGTGACCGCGAAGACACAGCCGCCCCCCTCGTGGTTGGCGACGCCGATCGAGCCACCATGGAGTTCGGCGATTCCCTGGGCGATCGCGAGGCCCAGGCCGTGACCGCGCCCCTTCCGCTGCTCCTCGGGAGCCTGGGCGAAGCGGTCGAACACGGTGGCCAGCCGATCGGCAGGGATGCCCGGACCGCGGTCGCGCACCGAGATGACGACGGTTGAGTCCTCCCGAACCAAGGCGATGCCCACCACGCCGCCCGCGGAGCTGAAGCGGATGGCATTGCGCACCAGATTGTTCAGCATCGTCACCAGGAGCGGGCCGTCGCCGGCGACGGCCGTCTCCATGGTGTCGTACGCCTCGAAGAGCCGGGTCGAGAGCCGGACCTTCGACTGTGCGGCCAACTCGGCGCAGCCGTCGACGGTCTCCATCACCAGGTCGTTCACGTTGCACGGCAGACGGTGGGCGATTCCCTTGCCGTCGCGCACGCGGGTCAGGGTCAGGAAGCTCTCCACGAGGTGGCCGAGGCGCTGCATCTCCTCCTCGACGCTCCGCACGAACCCGCGAGCCGGCTCGGCCAGGCGATCGCGATCGAGCGTCTGCGCCTCGGTGAGGAGGGTCGAGATCGGCGTCTTGAGCTCGTGCGACACGTTGGAGATGAACCGCTCCTGCGCGGCGAACCCCTGCTCCATGCGTCGGCGAGCCTCGTTGAGCTCGTCGGTGAGTCGTGCGACCTCCGGATTGGCGCTGTCCATGCTCAGTTCGCGACCGACCGAGGCTGGCGTGAGCTGCTGGGCGAGCTTGCGCAGCCGATCGAAGGGCGCCACGGCGATGCCGCCGAGGAACCACCCGCAGATCGCGGCAGCGATGGTCCCGATCAGGGCGGTGAGCGCGAGCACCTGGGTGATGAGGGACATCTGTGCGCGCACCAGTTCGTCGCTCGTGGCGACCAGGAGGGTGTAGCCGGCACCCTCGGGGGTGCTGAGGGGAAGGAGGACGGCGCGCAGCGGCTCCTGCTCCGCGTCCTGGCCGTCGGCGCCGGGCCGCTGCCCGCGGTCGACAACCACGTCCGCGAAGATTGGCAGCGAGAAGTGATCTGGCACCAGCACCTCGACAAGCTTCTCGGGAATGACAGGCGGCCGCCCCTGCACCACGCTGTTGCCGCGGGCGTCGAAGACATCGATGCTGAACTCCGCGATCGGCATGAACGCCAATTCCCCGCGGGCGACCGACTCAAGCTGAGTCGGATCGATCGCCGGCAGGAGCGACGCCACCTCGAGGGCGAGTGCGTGGGCACGTTCGAGCAGCCGGTCATCGAACGAGCGAACGTTGGCGGAGTACTGGTAGAGCCAGAAGATCGTGGCGGTGACGCCCTGGATCACGACGAAGATCGAGACCACCCAGAACGCGAGCCGCACCCGCAGCGAGATGCGCCGGGGACTGTGCGGACGGGGATCGCCGGGGTGGCCGGAGTCCGGGGCCATCTCAGTCCAGCACGCCGAACCGGTATCCGGCGCCCTTGATCGTGTGGATCAGGGGGCGATCGAATCCCCGGTCGAGCTTCTTGCGGAGGGAGGAGACGTAGACGTCGATCACGTTGCTGTCGGGCTCGAAGGCCATGTCCCAAACGCGATCGGCGATCTGGGCCCGGGACAGGACGCGGTTGGGGTTCCGCATCAGATACTCGAGCAGGGCGAACTCCTTGTTCGAGAGCTGGTGCTCGGATTCGCCCCGCGCTGCCTTGCGCGTGTACAGATCGAGCAGAAGGTCTTCGCACTGGAGCGTGCGCCCCTCGCTGGCCTCGCCGCGGCGGAGCAGGGCGCGAATCCGTGCCAGCAGCTCCTCGAACTCGAACGGCTTGGCGAGATAGTCGTCGGCGCCCGCATCGAGTCCGGCGACCTTGTCCTCGGTGCTTGAGAGGGCGGTCAGCATCAGGATCGGGGTGGCGACGCAGCGGCGTCGCAGGTTTCGGCACACCTCGACCCCGTCCCGGTCGGGCAGCATCAGGTCGAGCATGATCAGGTCGTATTCGGTGGAGGCGGCCAGGTCCTCACCCTCGAATCCCGTGTGGCAAACGTCGGCGGCGAATCCGTGCGAGCGCAGACCGCGCTGCAGCGCTCCGGCCATCTTCGGGTTGTCCTCCACGATCAGTACGCGCATGCATGCGTCCTCCTCGGGCACTCGATCGCGGTGGATTCTACCGGGCGGCCTTCGCATCCAGCATGAAAGGCGATTCATCGCCGGTTCAGGAGGGCGCCATCCCGCAGACGGATGATTCCGAAGTCCCGCACGGATCGCCGTGCCCCACTTCAACCAAGGGAGCGCTATTCGATGAATGCCACCCGTCGCATGACCGTCCGATCGCTCAAGGTGCTCGTGCTCGCCTGCGCAACGGTGTCGATCGCCTGCCTCGTCGCCTGCAACACGGTCGAGGGCGTCGGCAAGGACGTGCAGCAGGCTGGCGCGGGCATCGAAGGCGCTGCCGAAGGCGCAAGCGACTGATGCTCGGCGCCAGCGGATCGCGCTCCGCTGCTCACCCGCTTCCACTTCCCGACCGGACCGCATTGAACGCCATCGGCCTCTCCGGGCCGAGCGCCGCGGCCGGCAACCCAGAAAGGACATCTCCCATGCTTGGTTGGGCCCTTGCATTCCTCGTCATCGCCCTGATCGCCGCCCTCTTTGGCTTCACCGGCCTCGCCGCCGGCGCTGCCACCATCGCCAAGGTGCTCTTCCTGGTCTTCTTGGCGTTGTTCCTGCTCTCCCTGATCATCGGGCTCGTCCGTCGCGGCAGCACCACCATCAGGGTGTAGGCACGGTGTCGGTGCCAGCGCGAACGTGCCGCTGGCGCGACCTGTTCAAGACACGGACGTCCGCCGCGCCCGCGGCGGACGTCTGTTGTTTCATTGGGCGGCGCGCTCTCCGCCAGCCGCTCCCCCCCTACTTCCCGCTCTCCAACTCCCCCACCTTCACCTTGACGCGCACCACCGATCCGTTCGACGCGATGCGGATCGTGCGCTCCAGTCCGGCGCGAAGGAGTCGATCGATCTCGAACGCCACCGCGGACGACGTGGCAACCACCTGCAGCGTGCCTCCGCGCAAGCCGTCGATGCGGGTCAGCGCCGCCAGTGGGGCTGGAACCGACGTCTCCCAGAGCTCGACCATCGCGCCCAAGCGCCGCTGGGTTCGCGCGGCGCCGTCCGCGATCGACTTGACGAGTCCGGCGATCGAAACGTTGCGTTCGAATCGCGTTCGCCACCCGACCACGCGCTGGAGTTGGACCAGGTCCGGGGAGACTGGCTCGCCGGGCGACGCTGGCTGGATTCGTCCGCTCACGCGGCCATGGTACGACAGGCGCCACGCATCCGACGACCGGGGCCGACCCCGGTATCCTTGTGCCCCATGACGCCGATCGGGCTGCATCGACTGCGGAAGGTCTACGGAACCACCGTGGCGATCGATTCGGTCGATCTGACCATCGAGGCCGGGCACCTCTTCTTCCTACTGGGCCCGTCGGGGTGCGGGAAGACCACGCTGCTGCGCATGATCGCCGGCTTCATCGAACCCACCGCCGGCACCGTCACCTTCGGCGAGCGCGATGTGACCAAGGTCCCCCCCAACCGTCGTCAGGCGGGCATGGTCTTCCAAAGCTATGCCCTTTGGCCGCATATGACGGTGCTCGAGAACGTGGGATTCGGATTGGCCGTGAGACGGTTGCCGAAGGCGGAGGCGCAACGCAAGGCGCGGCGAGCGCTGGAGTTGGTGCAGATGGCGGAGTATGCCGAGCGCAAGCCGAACCAGCTCTCGGGCGGTCAGCAGCAGCGCGTGGCATTGGCCCGGGCGCTGGCCTTCGAACCCACGGTGCTCCTGTTGGACGAGCCCCTGAGCAACCTCGACGCCAAGCTCCGATTGGAGATGCGATCCGAGATCCGCCGGATCTGCACCGAGTTGGGCATGACCGCCGTGTACGTCACGCACGACCAGAAGGAAGCGCTCTCGATGGCCGATCGGATGGCCGTGCTTCGGGCGGGTCTGGTGATCCAGGAAGGCGAGCCGCGGCAACTCTACGAGCGGCCCGCGACCCGCTTTGTCGCTGACTTCCTCGGCGAGACGAACTTCATCGACGGCACCGTGGTCGGGACGGCGGACGGGTGGATCACGGTTGACTCTCCGATCGGCCGCCTGCGGGGCGTGGCCGCAACCTCGGCCCCCAGCCCGAACGCGGCGGTCACGGTCTCGATCCGTCCCGAGGCGATCGCGATCGATTCCAATCCCGATGCGGGTCTGAATGCGATTCAGGGCGTCCGGCGATCGAGCGTATTCCTCGGCGAGTTGGCGCAGCACACCGTCGAGTGTGGCGGCAAGGTGCTCAAGATCTCCGAATTGAATCCGCGTCCGTTTGGCCCCCCAGGATCCGAAGTGACCCTCGCCGCTCGTCCGAACGACACGGTCGTGATCGTTGGCGGAAGCGACGGTACGTCGAAGGCGTCCGGTGCCTGACGAGCCTTGGACGCGACGAAGCCGAGAGAGCGCGATCACAGCGTCAAGCGGGCGACCGGTCGCCTACGCCGCGCCCTGTCTCCAGGTGGCGTCGTTCGGACGGTCAGAGCGATCCTCGGGGCTGGACAACGGAAGCGGTGGTGAGATCGCGATCGAAGCCATTGGAAGCAGAATCGTGAACGTTGTGCCACGATCAACCTGAGATGCGACACTGATGTCGCCACGCGACTGGCGCAGCAGGTGGCGACAGACGCTCAGCCCGAGCCCCGTGCCAACGGGTGTGCGCGATCCGTCCGGCTCGGGGTCGCCAGAGCGATCGCTGGCGCCGAACGGGCGAAACAAGTTCGCGAGTCGGCTGGGCGGCATTCCGCGACCATTATCGGACACTGTAATTCGAATCTGTCGGGACGGAAGCGACCCGGCGTGAATGGACACGCGCCCCTTTCGGTCCCGCAAGGCGGCCAAGGCGTTGAGGATCAGGTTGAGGAAGACCTGCTGGAGCGCAACAGGGGGAATGGCCGCCACCATCGCCCGATCAACCGACGACTCGATGGTCACACCGTGCTTGGTCGTACCCGATCCTCCCTGTGGATCGATGCAGCAGAGCGCCTGATCGAGGCACTCCCTTACGGAGGCGACATGGCCAGGATCGGTCGGCCGAGCGAGTCCCAGGATCGCCTCCGAGACTTGGGTCGCCGACTGGATGGCGTGGACCACGCGGTCAAGCTTCCGGCGCGTAGGCGCAGAAAGGTCCGGGGCTTCGGCGAGGACCTGTGTGGTTCCCAAGGCTGGCGTGAGGAGGTTGTTGAGCTCGTGGGCGATCGAGGCGGTCAGTGTCCCGAGCAGGGCCAATCGCTCGAGATGTGCGACATCATCACTGATCCGAGTGGCCGCCGCCCCCGCTGCCTCGACCAGGTTGAGCGGGAGATCGCGATGGTCACGAGTGTCGTTGGGTGCCATGGGCGTCCGTCGAGGGGTCCGATCGAGAGGTGGACCGCCTTGGGGGTATCGGCGGGATCAAGTGGTGGATCGAGGTCGCCCTTTGGCCAATTGACGTTCCACGTGGAACCTGAGATAACGCGGGCGACGACTGGCGTTCCACGTGGAACATGGCCGGCACCCAACAACTTGAGGAGGAGTCATGGACGACAAGAACCCCCGAGGTTCAGCCCCCGCACGCCGTCGCTTGGGCCGCGGTCTTGGCAGTCTGATTGCCGTGCCTGTAGAGGTCCCCGCGCAACCTGGCACGATGGATCCCGATCGGCGGGGACACGAGACGCTGCCCGCACAAGACGCGAGCTTGTCAGCCCCTGAAGTGATCGCTCAACCGAGGGAATCGGCGAGCCCAGGTCCAGGCCGTTCGTCCCTCGTGACGGAGGTGGAGCCCTCTTCCCGCGACACCGAGAGCGGCCCCGGGCAGCCGGACACCGCCGGCGATGGCGGATCTTCCGATGTCTTGCGATCGTTGCCACTCGATCAGATTCGAGCCAACCCTCGCCAGCCGCGACAACGGTTTGACGATGCCGCGCTTGAGGGCTTGGCGACGTCGATCAAGACCGCCGGTCTCATGCAGCCCATCATCGTGCGCGAGCTCGCGGGAACCTCACCCCCTCGATTCGAGGTCGTGGCGGGGGAGCGGCGCCTTCGGGCGGCCGAGCGGATTGGATTGAGTCGGATTCCAGCGATAGTCCGAGAAGTCGACGATCGAACGGCGGCGGAGTGGGCACTGATCGAGAACCTCCAGCGGGAGGACCTCAACCCGATGGAGCGCGCTCGCGCCTTCCAACGGCTGGTCGAGGAGTTCGGACTCTCGCACCAGGAACTTGCGGAGCAGATGGGCTTGGATCGTTCGACGGTCTCGAATCTACTTCGCCTCAACGACCTCGACGCCGGAACGGCACGCTGCGTGGAGGAAGGGCTGCTCTCCCTGGGGCACGCGAAGGCGCTGTTGGGTTGTACGGACACCGTTCGCCGGGGGGCAGTCGCGGCGGAGGCGATTCGACAAGGGTGGTCGGTGCGGCAGACCGAAGCTCGGATCCGGGCGGCGGATCCGGTCCGGAGCGGTCGTTCCAAGGCGACACGGAAGGGATCGGCGCATCTGGACGATCTGCAACGGCGGATTGGCGATCACCTCGGAACCCGCGTGCGCATCGAACCGGGGCGAAACCGAGTCTCGGGGCGCCTGGTGATCGAGTACTTCACGCTCGAGCAGTTCGAGGGACTGCTCGAACGGATGGGATTCGAAGGTGGCGACGGACGACCGGAGTAGGGCGGACGCCGGGTGAAATGGGGGGCGAGGCATCGGGGCGTCGAGGCATCGGGGCGTCGAGGCGTTGCGGCATCAACACGTCGGGGCTCGGAAACCATCCCATTTGCGGGCGGCGCGACTTCAGTCGACGTCGAAACTCATCCGGATCCCAGGTGGATCTCGCGCGTCTTGCTTGCAGGGACTGAGGGACGAAGGGACACAGGGACAGAGGGACAGAGGGACTCCGAGTTCGAATCCGGCGGGAGAGATCGCAGCGGGGACCAGGGAATGGAGTCCATCGCTGTTCCCTCCGTCCCTTCGTCCCTCCGCCGAGGACGCGCGAGATCGAACTGGGATCCGTATTAGGAACACTTCCGTCGTTGCAAGAATGCGCCAACATTCGATTCAACTTGCGAACCATTTGCGGCCCAACTAGGATCGAACGTTCTCGACGAGAATGCGCCGGCAACGCATGCGGGGGCCGTCTTCCAAGTTGCCACTCACGGAAGGAACGCATGATGGCGAAGAGGACCAAGAAGCGGTCGTCCAAGAAGACGAAGAAGAAGGCGACACGCCGCAAGGCGGCAGGCCGTCGAACGACCGCCAAGGCGGGACGGAGCGGCGGCCTCGCGTCCGCCTCCGTCGGCGACCTGCAGCGCGAGTTGCAACGGCGTCAGCGTGCCGGCGGCGCGTTGCTGCGCCGGCGCGACGCGCTTGCCGCCAAGCTCGCCGACCTGAATCAGCAGATTGCAGCGCTCGGACTCGACGTTCCCACGACACCGCTCATGCCGGCACGGCGCGGCCGACCGAAGGGCACGCGGGCCGCGGGCGGGGGACGTCGGCCTCGAAACGAGATGAACCTGGTCGAGGCGCTGCAGCAGGTGCTCAAGGACAAGACCATGGGAGTCAGCGAGGTGGCCGAGGCGGTCCAGGCGGCCGGCTATCGGACGAGCAGCCCGAACTTCCGGACCATCGTGAATCAAGCGCTTCTGGCCAAGAAGGACCTCTTCAAGAAGGTCGCCCGCGGCCAATACACCGCGAAGTAGGGGAGTCGAGGGACGAGCCCGCGGCCGGCGGGCGGCGTCGGCTCGACGCGCTGGAGCGTCGTTCGAGGATCGTATTTGCAACGGGGGACCGAGCCACCAACTCGGTCCCCCGTCTTCGTGCGCTGGGAGCCGGGGTCATAACGAAAGTTGCGCCGACCGGCGGATTGTGCGCCTTCGAGCCGCGCACGATCGTCCTCAAGCCGGGGCTCCGATCCGCCGATGCGACCTGACGATCGCCGATCGGTGGGGGTGGAGGGCCCCTCAACCGGTGGCAGGGAGTTTGCCATGAACCTCGCGGACCAGGCCGTCCATCGTTCGCCCGAGCACCCGGAGCTCGCCCTCCAGCACGCCCGCCGCCTGTACCAGCGCGTCCTGGCGGGGTGGGCATCCGACATGCTCCGGTGGCAGGCGTCCGGTCGCGAAGCGGCCTGCCCCGCCGCGTTCGTTCGTTCGCGCCAGGCGGCCTGATCCGATCGGGGCCTCCTTGGGCGGACGGCAGTGACTCGGGCACGGACGACCACATGGGAACGATCACCACCGGCATCGGACTGATCAGCGGCATCAACACCGCTCAGCTCATCGACCAGCTCATGGGGGTCGAGGCTCAGGTCAAGATCCCGATCCAGAGGAAGATCGCCAAGACCCAGGCGAGCAAGACAGCACTCCTCGACGTCAACGCCCGGCTGTTGAACCTGAAGAACGCGGGGCAGAAGTTCCGGCTGCAGTCGATCTTCCGCACGGCCAGCGCCACCAGCAGCGTCGAGAGCATCCTCACGGCGTTGGCTGGAACCGAAGCAACGCCCGGCAACTACAGCTTCATCGTCAAGCAGCTCGCATCGACGAGTCAGAAGCTCTCGAAGGGCTTCACGGACAAGTCCGTCACCCCATTGGGTCTCGATGCGCTGACGTTCGAGTTCGGGGCTGGCAAGCTCGCGCGGAACATCGATCTCGCCGATCTCAACGGCGGCGACGGCGTTCGGCGCGGCAAGATCGTGATCACCGACAGTGCCGGAGGCAGCGCCACCGTCAACCTGTCCAACGCCACGACCATGCAGGAGGTGCTCGACCGGATCAACGACGCTTCCGGGGTGTCGGTGACCGCCTCGATCGACGGCGATCGACTGCGGCTCGTGGACGGTGCCGGCGGCGGCGGCTCCATGTCCGTCGCCAACGCCGGGGGCTCGAACGCGGCGACCGATCTGGGCATCGTCGGAACGGCAGTGGGGGGCGTGCTCACGGGCACCCAGGTGAACCGCCTGGGCGGCGCCACGAATCTCACGGCGCTCAACAACGGCACCGGCATCCTGGTGCGGAACAACGTGGCCGACTTCCGGATCGATGTGGGCGGAACGGTCTACGACATCGATCTCGGCCGCGTCGATGCGCCGATCACCGCCAGCACGAGCCTGTCGGACCTCAACAACGGCACCGGCATCGCCATCAACTCGACGAGCGACGACGACTTCTCGATCATCACCACCACGGGCGCGACCGTCGGCATCAACCTCGGCCAGGTTGTCGTGGACGGCGAGGTGCAGGACGAGAAGGTCGAGACCGTCGGCGAACTGCTCAACCGGGTGAACGCTGAACTGACGGAGGCGCTTGGGGCGGGCAAGGTCGTGCTCTCCCTGCGTGCGGACGGCAAGGGATTCGAGCTCACCGACACCATGATGGGAACCGCGAATCCGCTGCGCACCATCGGAGCCGGTGCCAACGGCAACGAGACGGCGCAGGACCTCGGCATCTACACCGGGCCGACCGGCGGGTCGGGCGACACCATCGTCGGCAGCGTGGTGCCCAGCACGGTGGACACGCCGGAGGCGTCCACGATCCAGGACGTGATCACCCGCATCAACGATCAGACCAGTGGCGCCGTGACCGCGTCGATCGGCGCCGACGGCGTGAGCCTGCGCCTCACGGCGTCGGGCGGCGGCTCGATCGCCGTCCTCGCCGGTGCGGTGGACGGCTCCTCGTACGGCACCGCCATCTCGGAGAAGACGCTCAAGGGACTCGGCCTGCTCGGACTCTCGGGAACCGGCTCGATCGACGGCTCGCGGGTGCTGGCCGGACTCGGAAGCGTGCTCGCTTCGGGGCTGAACGGCGGCGCGGGCCTCGGCGGGGCGGACTCCATCACGATCACGGATCGCGCCGGGGCGAGCTTCACCCTGGGCGGCCTGGACGCCTACGACTCGCTGTCCGAGATCGTGAACGCCATCAACGACGCCGCCACCGCGAATGCCGTGGCCGTGACGCTCGGCGTCAACGGCGACGGTTCCGGTCTCCAGGTGATCGACTCGAGCGGCGGGTCCGGCGTGCTCGACGTCGCGGGAACCATGGCGTCGGCGCTGGGGATCAAGGACACGGTGGCGGGCGACAAGCTCAAGGGCGACAACCTCCAGTTGCGCTACATGGACGAGTCGACGCTCCTCAGCAGTCTGCGAGGCGGAAAGGGAATCGGCACCGGCAAGCTCAAGCTGACGGACAGCGCCGGTGCCTCGGCGGTGCTGGACATCGGCACCGACGCCCGCACGGTCTACGACGTGATGGCGGAGATCAACAGTCGCGGTCTCTTCATCGAGGCGCGGATCAACAGCAACGGCGACGGCATCGAGCTGGTCGACACCAACACCTCGCCGCCGGTCTCGGCGATGAAGGTCGAGTCTGTGTCGGGATCGGTCGGATCGAACCTCGGCCTCGTGGGCGCCGCGGAGACCGCGGGCGGGAACATCGTCGGCAGCCTGGCCAAGACGGTCGAGTTCGACCCGAGCGATGCCCTGGACGACGTCGTCAAGAAGATCAACGACGCGGGCATCGGGGTCAACGCCTCCATCATCAACGCCGGTTCCGGTGCGAAGCCGTACATGCTCAACCTGACGTCGGCGATCGGCGGGAGGGCGGGCGAACTGGTGATCGATACCGGTGGCGTCGACTTGGGGCTGACCACGCTGAGCGAGGCGAAGGACGCGGAGGTGTTCTTCGGCTCGAACGATCCGGCCAAGGGCATCCTGCTCCGCAGCGGAACGAACGAGGTGAAGGATGCGGTGGCGGGACTCACGCTGAACCTCGTGTCCGCCTCCGAGCAGGCCGTGAACGTGTCGGTCACGCGCGACACGACGACGATCATGGAGGCGGTCAAGGACTTCGTCACCACGATCAACGACGTTCTCGGACGCATCAACGACTACGACTCCTACGACCCCGACACCGAAGAGCGAGGACCGCTCCTGGGCGATCCCACCGTGGCCCGCATCCGAACCGCGGTCTACGGCTTGGTCCAGGGATCCGCCAAGGGCGTCACCGGCGACTACACGCGCCTCAGCCAGGTCGGCATCAAGGTCGGCAAGAACGGAGAGCTGACGGTTGACGAGGCGAAGTTCCTCAAGGCGTACGAGGACGCTCCGGACGCCGTCGAGGCGCTGTTCGCCGCGTACGAGAAGGAGACGGTCACGAACGAGGAGGTTGCGCCGGGCATCACGATCTCCAAGTTCGACGAGACGTTCAGCACCGTCGGGTTCGGCGATCTCTTCGCCCAGCTCGTGGAGGGGTTCACCGATCCGGAGAAGGGCGCGGTGACCAAGGCCGACGAGGGCTTCCAGAAGGTCATCGACGCGTCCAACGATCGCTTGGAGCAGATCGACGAGCGGCTGCTGGCGAAGCGGGCGCGACTGGAGGCGCAGTTCGTGGCGATGGAACGGGCGCTGTCCCAGCTTCAGGGCCAGCAGGGGGCGTTGGCGTCCCTGTCGCAGATCGCGGCGAACTTCGCCGCCTGAACGCCCGTTCCGACTGGTGGATCGCGACGCCGCCCCTCCGCGTGGACGGCTCGGATCCCACCGATCCGGGGGAACGATCTGGCCGATAGACAGCGCGGAATCCATGCCCGCCACGCCCCCCAACGCCTACCTCCGCACCAAGGTCATGACCGCGAGTCCGGCCGAGCTGCGCCTCCTTCTCATCGACGGGGCCATCCGGTTCGCCGAGCAGGCGCGGACCGGACTGGTCGAGCAGGATCACGAGAAGATGTTCAACGGGGCCACACGTTGCCAGGACATCGTGATGGAGCTCCTGACCACCCTGCGGCCCGACCAGGCGCCGGAGCTCTGCGAGCGCCTGTCGGCGCTCTACACCTACCTCTACAAGCGGATGGTCGAAGGCGCCACCACGCGCGACATCAAGGCCGTGGACGAGGTCCTGGAGCTCCTGCGCTACGAGCGCGAGACGTGGGTGATGCTGATGGACAAGCTGGCGTCGGACGCCGGGGCGGCGGCGGCGGCGCCTGGCGCGATGAGTGTTCAGGGATAGGGCGGCAGAACCAGGGCATCAAGGCATCGAGGCATCAAGGCATCGAGGGGGCCCGTCCGAGACCCGACGTTGCCGCGAGCGATGGGCAGCGTGCATGCTGCTCGCAGCCTAGCGATTGCGCTCGAATGACCGGCACCGCGCAGAGTGGCCGCACGCACGACCATTCCGGATTCCACGCACCATCGGTTGACGGGCTCGTGCTGCCCATCCGATTCCGCCATTTCAATGACTCGATGCCTCGATGCCTTGATGCCT